>JACPFC010000101.1 GCA_016183175.1 Deltaproteobacteria bacterium | reverse complement strand
CGGGGGAGGGGAGCGGCTTTGCCGACCGGGAATATGCCGACGAAGGGGCGGCGATGGTCTCGTCCCTTCAACAGGTTTTGCGAAAAAGCGATCTGGCGGTCAAGGTCAAGGAGCCGACGCCGGCCGAGATCGGCTTTTTTCGCGAAGGGCAGGCCCTTTTCACCTATCTTCATCTGGCGGCCATTCCCCGGACGGCCCAACTGCTGATCAAAAAGAAAATAACCGCCATCGGCTATGAGACGGTGCAGTTGGACGACGGAAGCCTGCCGCTGTTAAAACCGATGAGCGAGGTGGCGGGGCGGTTGTCCGTGCAGATCGGCGCCCACTATCTGCGCCGCGATCAGGGAGGAAAGGGAAAATTGCTGGGAGGGGTTGCAGGCGTTGAACCGGCTGTCGTCACCGTCATCGGCGGCGGGGTTGTCGGTTCGCAGGCGGTACAGGTGGCGGTGGGGATGGGGGCGAAGGTCTATGTGCTCGACCGGTCGGTGGAAAGACTGGCCCATTACGAAGAACTCTACCGGGGGAGGGTGACCACCCTCGTCTCGCAGACAAAGACCATTGAGGAAAAAATCGTGGAGACCGATCTGTTGATCGGCGCGGTGTTGATTCCCGGTGCACAGGCCCCAAAGCTGGTGAGCAAAAAAATGGTCAAGACGATGAAACAGGGTTCGGTCATCGTCGATGTGGCGGTCGATCAGGGGGGGTGCGTGGAAACCATCCGCCCGACGACGCACGTCAGGCCGGTGTACGAGGTCTTTGGTGTCATTCACTACGGTGTCACCAATATCCCCGGCTGTGTCCCGCAGACTTCGACGGCCGGCTTGACCAACGTAACCCTTCCTTACATTTTAAAGCTGGCGGAAATGGGGGTGGATGAAGCGGTGGAAAAAATCCCCGAGCTCAACCGGGGCGTGAATATCTGGAGAGGAGAAGTTGTCCATCCGGAAGTGAAGGAAGCGCTGAAATAATGTCAAATGACAAAGTTCAAATGTCAAAGGAATGACAAAAAAACAATTCCAAATTTGACATTTGCTTTTTTGAGTTTTTTTTGAACTTTGAACTTTGACATTTGTCATTCTTTTCTGTTCCATTCATAAATCAACTTAAGCCCCTTGAGCGTCAGCAGTTCATCCGTCCCGGCAATCTTCTTCGAATCCGCCGCAATCATGGGGGCGAGCCCGCCGGTGGCCAGCACCTTCGCCTTTTTTCCGATTTCTTTTTCGATTCTCTCCACCACCGAGTCAATCATCCCCGCGTAGCCGTAGTAGATGCCCGATTGCATGCTCTCCACCGTGTTTGTCCCGATGACATGCCCCGGTTTGGCGATTTCAATACGGGGAAGTTTGGTCGCGCGGGCGAGCAGTGCCTCCAGCGAAATGCCGATGCCCGGCAGGATCAAACCGCCGCGGTATTCCCCCTTTTTGGAGATGAAGTCGAATGTTGTAGCTGTCCCAAAATCGACGACGATGAGATCGGTTTTGTATTTGTGCCAGGCGGCCACCGAATTGACAATCCGGTCGGCCCCCAGTTCATCCGGGTTGTCGATGGCGATTTTGATGTTCAGTTTGACCTTGCTTGTCACATACAGGGGGGCGCATTCAAGATACCGCCGGCACATCTCGTTTAGGGCCCTCTCCATCGGCGGGACGACGCTGGAGATGATCACGCTCTCCGTCTCGCCGATGTCGCATTTTTCGTGGCGGAAAAGCTCCCGCAGATAGACGCCCCATTCATCGCCGGTCCGCTCTTTTTTCGTTTCGAGGCGCCAGTGATGTTCGAGGGTTTCCCCCTCAAAGAGGCCGATGACGGTGTTGGTATTGCCGATGTCGATGGCTAAAAGCACAAAACAATATCCCCCGAAATGATCTTTTTGCCGTCCACCACAAGAAATCCGTCTTCGTCCAAACTTTGGGCGGTTCCTTCAAATGTTTTTCCGCCATCCACCACGCGGACCTTTTTCCCCATCATGTCCGTTTTTTTCAGCCATGCTTCGCTGGCGGGGGCGAGGCCCGATTGGTCGTACTTCTCGCGCCATTTTTCGTAGGAATTAAGGCATGAGGCGGCAATCTGTTCCTGCTCCACGGCGCCTCCGAGTTCAAGGGCGAGAGAGGCGGCGATCCCGGCGGTCTCCGCGGTAAAATCTTCCTTTGCCGCGTTAGCGTTGATGCCGACTCCGACAACGGCCATCGGTTTTGACGGATGCTTTTCGCACAAAATTCCCGCCAGTTTTTTTCCCTTCAGCAAAAGATCGTTGGGCCACTTGAGCCGGATGGGAAGAGAGGGGAAGAGGGAACTCAAGGCCTCCTGAAATGCGACGCCTGCCACGAGCGTCAGCTGGAAAACTTTGGCGGGATCGGCGGGGGCGTTGTCGATTAAAGTCATCAAAATATTCTTGCCTGCGGACGATTCCCAGACGCGGTTTTGCCGTCCGCGCCCTTTTGTCTGATAGTCGGCGAGAAAGACCTCGCCGCGCTTTGAGCCTGCGTCGATGCCTCTTAATCCCCACGCATTGGTGGAATCGATGGAAGATTCAAAGTGAATGGTTTTACCGAGCCATGCGGTTTTCAGGTTTTTTTTGATTCGGGTAATGTCCATTCGCGCCATGATAAAGAACAAATCCTTGCTTCTCAAGGATAATTTCACTAAAACGGTAACAATTCAGTCTCGGTGTCTGCTTTCGGTTCCATCGGAACTCGCGGTCTTTATCATCGTCGCTTGATTTGATTGTTGGGCTTAAGAATGATCCGATCGGCGATTTGATTTCGGTGCGCTCAAACAGCCGATGGAACCTCAAGACATCCACCCGAAACTGAATTGTTACCTGAAACTTGCCGCATGCCT
>JACPFC010000100.1 GCA_016183175.1 Deltaproteobacteria bacterium | reverse complement strand
TTAATTACATATGTCAATACGCGCATCAAGCCCCTTCAATCAGTGATTTCAGCAGGTGTTTAAATTCGGGCAGGTTGCCGACAAATTCCTCCCGCTTGATTTCAACCGACGGATATCGGGTTTTTATCCCCTCGATGATTGCTGAAATATCGTGAACCAGATGTTTGCCCGGAATGAGAAAAAGGGGGATGACGCGGATTGATTTTGCCCCTTTTTTAATCTGGAGCTCCAGGGCTTCCGGAATGGAAGGAGAGCCGGGCCCCAGAAAACCGAGGTTTACCGCGGTTGATCCGTCCGAAATCTCCGCGATCAGACGGCGAAGAAAATCGTTTGCCTCCTGTTTTGGCGAGCCGTGGGCGATAAAAGTTACGACGCACTGCATCGTTTAGTAACCTACATTGATGGAATTTTTTAGGCAACTTTTTCTTGCCAAGTTCCGGCATTAAGTTGCAACATCCGACAGCTCGCCAATCCCATAATCTCTATGCTTGATTTTGAACCACTGTTCGACGCGCTCGAAAGACGCGGCTGGTATGAAGACTACTTTGACGAAAGGCAAAGAAGAGAACTCGCCGTTGCGCGACGGGCCAATGCCGTGGAAGGTCTCCTTGGCCGGGACGATAAAGTCCGGCAGGCAGTCGCGGTCACCCTCGATCTTCCCTTCATCCGGAGGGAATTGTGGCGAAGCCATGATAAACTGACGCGAATTGCCGGGCCGATCGGTAGCCATCCTTTACCCGGCGTTCAAAGCCGATGGCCCGCGGAAAAAAAACCGCCTCCTTCATATCTCTCCCGATTCCTTCAAATCGACCCCGCCAACCCGACGGTGCTTCTTCTTGATTACAACGGGGTGTTCGACACCCCCGAAAGGGCGCTTGAGTTTTTCGCGGTTCTTCAGAACGATCCGAATGTTCATGCCTTTTATCTTTTCGGGAGCTTTCCCCGGGAATTTTTGGATGCCGAGACGTGGGCGGAAATCGATCCCGACTATTCTGTCCGGATTAACGAAAGGCCCAACCGTTTTCGTGAATTGAAGGCCCGATTTTTAAAATTCGGCGGCGATCTCTCAATGTTCAAGTATCGGGAACGTCCCCCCGAACATCCGGCCGATCCGGAGATTCAGGCGGAAGGTTTCAGGCAAAACGGGGTGACCCCGGACCGCGTCAACATTCTTCATCTGGATGACCACGCGGCGTTTTGGAGGGGCCGATTTTCGGCCGCGAACTATCCGGAAGACCTTCGTGGAGGGATCCAGCCGGTTTATGTGGCGGAGCCTTCCGATCTCGTGGGGGTCTGGAAGCGGGTTTCGGCGGAACTGGCCCGGCTCTATGAAGAACGGGAAGCCGAGGCCCGTTTTGTCCGGGAGACCGAGGAAGAAATCTGGAGATACAAAAAGGCCATTGATTCTGCCCGAATCGAGGCCCATCGCCGTTTGGCGGCAATTCAGGGGAGCGACGAGACTCCCACGCTTGAAGCTTACAACGAAATGGTTGCCCCCCTTGTGGGTCTGGTGGAGCAGATTGCGGAGCAGGTGAGAGAACGGATCATCCGGGTGAGCGAGGCCAGGGCCCCCGGTTGGGAAGAGGTGGGGGAGTTGGGGCATAATTTTAACAATATCCTCTGCGCCCTTTTGGGGCATGACGAAGAGACAAGAGACCATCTTGTCAAAGGGACGGAGGCAAATTTTGACTGGCTCCCCCCTCCGCGTGATCTGGGCTCTGTTATCGGGGTTGCCCGGAAGTTTTCCATCAATCCCAGGGAAGGAAAATGGGTGCGCCTTGATGTCGAGATGGATGAGGAATTGAGAAGTTGGGGGTTTAAAAACGAGTTGCATCTTGAAGACCTGTCGCACATTGTCATCAATCTGATCACCAATGCCGCAAAATGCGTCAAGGCCGATACCCCCGCGGAAGATCAATTGCCACCGATGTTACCGGCGCCACCGGTGCTACCGGCGCCACCGGTGCTACCGGCGGTGAGGATTGCGGTGGAGGAAATTTTGGGGGATCGTCTGGTTGTTGTTACTGTCCAGGACAATGGCATGGGGATGTCGCCGGAAGATGTGAAAAATTATGGCCGAATGGGCTGGCGGGCGCGGGAAATGATTGATCGGTCAATTCCGGGCAACGGTTACGGGGCCGCCAGCGTCATGAAAATCACCAAATCGCTTGGCGGAACGGTGAAGGTGGAATCGGAATTGGGGAAGGGGACGACTGTTCGGATCTTGTTTCCCTTGGCCCTTTTTGAAAAGAAAGAAACTCTCTCTCCCGGAAGGGGCCATGTGCCGGGGGGGAATGGGGTCCCGGGAGGAAGCCTCCCAACCGACTTGCCGGGTCTCCCGCCGGGAGGGCCGGCTGAGCCGGTTCAACCGGCGCCACCGGTGCTACCGGTGCCGCCGGTCGCCGCAAGTCCGCCTGACACAACAGGCCCGGCCGGTGCCGCCGGCAGGGCCGGTGCCGCTTTCTCTCCTACGCCTTTTTTGACGCAAACTCCTTTGACGGCAAGCGTGGCCTTTCTGGCAGGGGCGATGGCCGTTTCTTGCGCGCTCCCGGCATCAGCTTCATTCGCGCCATGGACAATGCCGGCGCCGGCCTTACCCCCAATTCCGATTTGACGGATTCATGAAGGGCTGTATAATCTCCCGATCTCAATGCCTTCACTTAAACAGCTTACCGAGGCCCTTCTTCAAAAAAAACAGACAGCCCTCCAAATGGGAGGGGACGAGGAGATCGCCAAACAACGGGCGCAGGGCAAGCTGACCGTCCGCGAGCGGATCAACCTTCTCTTCGACGAGGAGACCTTCACCGAAATCGGCATTCTGGCGGAACATCAGTCGGATGATCCCACGCTTTCGGAAAAATTGACGCCGGCCGACGGTGTTGTCTGCGGATTCGGAAACATCAACGGCCGGAGGGCCGGCGTGATCGCCTACGACTTTACCGTCATCGCCGGAACGATCGGAGAGGTCAACGAACGGAAGGCCGACCGGATGAGGGAGATGGCGCTGGCCCAGCGCTTTCCGCTGGTCTGGCTGTTGGATTCGGCGGGGGCGCGGATTCAGGAGATCGCCAGCTCCAAGTTTGCCTCTACCGGAAAACTTTTTTACGACCAGGTGAGGCTCTCCGGGGTGGTGCCGCAGGTGGCGGCCATGATGGGCCCCTGCGCCGCCGGCACCGCCTACATCGCCGGGCTGGCCGACTTTGTGCCGATGGTGAAAGGGACCTCCTCCATGGCGCTGGCCGGACCACCGCTGGTCAAGGCGGCGATCGGCGAGGAAATAACGGCGGAGAATCTGGGAGGTTCGAAGGTTCACTGCAACTTGAGCGGCGTGGGGGATCTGGAGGTGGCCGACGATGCAGAGTGTATTCGGGTCGTCAAAAAATATTTGAGCTATTTTCCCTCTCACAACGGAGAGTCGGCGCCGGTTTCCACTGCGCAACATTCCCTTTCAGCATCCGATCGTCTGGCGCGGGCCCTCTCCGGCGAAAAACCGGACATCCATCGCTTGGACGATTCCATCCTCGACATTCTCCCCGAAAGTTCGCTGAAAATTTACGACATGAAAAAGGTGATCGAAAAAATCACCGACGACAGCGACTGTCTGGAAATCAAACCGGCCTTCGGACGCGGATTGATCACTCTGCTTGCGCGCATCGGGGGAAATCCGGTCGGCATTGTGGCGAGCCAGCCGGCCTATATGGGGGGGGTCATCAATATCGACGAATCGGACAAGGCGGCGCGGTTTATTAATCTTTGTGATGCATTTAACATTCCTCTTGTCTATCTTCAGGATGTCCCCGGCTTCATGGTCGGCTCGGAGGTGGAAAAGAAGGGGATCATCCGCCATGGCGCCAAAATGCTTTTTGCCACCTCCCGCGCGACCGTTCCAAAAATTACCGTGATCATCCGCAAGGCCTACGGGGCGGGATATTATGTGATGTGTGGGAAGGCCTTCGGGGCCGATCTGGTTGTCGCCTGGCCGACCGCAGAAATCAGCCTGATGGGGGCCGAAGGGGCGGTGAATATTATTTTCCGGAAAGAGATTCAAAAATCGGCCGATCCCGAAAAACGCCGGAAGGAGTTGATTGCGGAATACCGCCAGAAAATCGCCCTCGATATGGCGGCGGGGGGCGCCTATATCGACGACGTGATCGACCCGCGCGACACCAAAAAGGCGATTGTGGAGGCGCTCAAAATGACGGCGGACAAGAAATTGGAAAATCCGGAAAAGAAACACGGGGTCATGCCCGTGTAGGAGTTTGCAAATGCGAGAAATCAGAAAGCAGAAAGCGGAGAGCGGAAAGCGGATGAAGAAAATCTGCTTTCGGATTTCGGCTTTCTGATCTCTGATCTCTCGCCGTTGCGAATTTATGTCCAAAACGATCATCACCGTTGCGCCGACAGGGCTGGCGGCCAACCGCGCCCAGTGCCCCGCCATCCCGTACACAGCGGACGAGATTGCAAACGAGGCTTATCGCTCGTGGCAGGCAGGGGCGTCGGTGGTGCACATCCATGCCCGCGAGGACGACGGAACCCCCACACAGC
>JACPFC010000099.1 GCA_016183175.1 Deltaproteobacteria bacterium | reverse complement strand
TTTGTGCGCCCGTTCATGGGCGGCGGGATTCCCTTTCATAAACTCCGCATGCCCCGAAAGGGCGCGGACCAGTTCGTCGATCCCTTTGCCTCTTGTCGCCTCGGTTTTCAGAACCGGCACCTTCCATTCCGACGAATACATGTCGGACAGGGCGGCCAGTTCGCCGGCGATCCGGTCGGCCCCTTCCCGGTCGGCCTTGTTGACCACAAAGATGTCGGCGATTTCCATCAGCCCCGCCTTCATTGTCTGAATGGTGTCTCCCGCCTCGGGGACAAGAACGACAATGGTCGAGTGCGCCACCGCCATAATATCCAGCTCCGTCTGCCCCACACCGACCGTTTCGATAAGAATGACGTCAAAACCGAAGGCATCCATCAGATGCACGACATCCCGTGTCGCCCGTGAAAGTCCGCCGTGCGATCCGCGGGAACCGAGCGAACGGATGAAGACATTTTCATCACTGCTGTGATCCATCATCCGGATCCGATCCCCCAAGACAGCCCCGCCCGTAAAGGGGGAGCTGGGATCGATGGCCACCACCCCCACTTTTTTCCCCTGTTGCCGGAAATGGCCGATGAGCTTGTCAACGAGGGTCGATTTTCCCGATCCCGGAGGACCTGTAATACCTATACGGCAGGCCTTCCCCGAATGTTCGTAGACCTCACTCATGATTTTTATGAGATCTTCGTGCCGGTTGTCGACGTAGGTCATCAGACGGGCCAAGGCCCGCTTATCCCCTTTGAGCATCGAGGCAACCAACGGATGACCGATTTTGGACTTGAAAGATTTTCTTGGCATGAGCGACAGGGCCGCCGGCCTACAGTTTCCGATACACCTCCGACCGATGCCTTACCCGGAAAACCTGTACTGCCTTTTTCGCTTCATCTTTCCAGTAAAGAACTCGATAGTCGCCGACGCGAAATTTGCACAATCCGGCAAGGTCCTCCGGCATTCCCACGAGAGGATGGTGGATGACTTCCTCGGCATTCTTCACCAACCAGGCAATTCTTCGAACAATCGTATTGCGGATGGGTGGAGAAAGTTCGTTAAGATCTTTCTCGGCATCGGGAAGGATTACAGCTTGATATTCCATTTCTTGGCCAGATCGGCAAGCGGACGGCCACGGCCTTCTTCCGCTTCGGCTTTCAGGCGGCGCATCTCATCGATAAAGGCAAAATCGTGCGAAAGAAGCCAATCTTCAAGATCTTCCTTGGTTTCGGCCGATTCGAATACCGAGAGGGGTATTTTCAAGACAACGTCTTTCGATGTTTGTTCCATGCCTCTTAGTATAAAGAACCGACCCTTGATTGGCAATTACAGAATGTTTCCCAGTTTGAGCGCCAGCCCCATGTCGCCCATCACTTTGAGCTTGCCCGACATGAAAGCCATCTGCGGGTTCAGCTTCTTTTCCACGATATCGGAAAGATCCTGGGTGGAAATGGTGACGGTGCATTTGGCTGAGGCCGAGGCCCCTTCGGAAATCTTTCCCCCCGCTTGGGTGAGATCGAGCGTCCAGGTGCACGGCGTATCGCCGGTCAGGTTGAACTGGTAGATGGTGCTGATGGTTTTTATTTTTTCCGCGTTGTCGATGAGTTTTTGAGCGATTTTTTGCTCGAAAATTTCTTTTGCCGTCAATGCCATGGGTAAATCCTCCTTGTCCCAGCGCTACATGAGCCGGCAGTATTTTTCAATAGAAAAATCGCGAGAGCAGACCCTCTGCGGGGGCCGGGCCGTTGGCCAGACGGATAATCCAGTGGCCAAAAAGGAAAATGCCAAGGACAAGGCCGAAAATTTCGGAGACGCGCACAGGGATGCTCAAGCCCTTTCCTCTCACCCTCTTAAGCGACAGGTCCACCGCATAGGCCAAAAGAAAGAGATAAACAAGAGGACCGGCGGCATTATAGTGAACGGCCTCTAAAAGATGACCGCGGGCGATCGAAAGAAAACTGCGTGTCAGGCCGCACCCCGGGCAGTCGATGCCGAAGATTAATTTGAAGCCGCAGAGAGGAACCTTTGCTATCTGTTCCGGCGTCACCCACCATCCGGCGGTGAGAATGGCGAGGAGAAGAATGATGGAAAAAAAATTGCCCAATCGCAATCAATTAAAACGCAAGAAATGCCGTTAGGCAAGGCGCCCGACCGAGGCCGACCGAGGCGTACTAGAGATGTACGCCGCAGGGAGCGCCGAGGGAGGGCAACGTAGCATAACGGCATTTATTGCGTTTGGTCACTTCGCCGCCTGTTTTTCGGCCATATCGCCCAAGATCGGGAGCTTATAGCGTTCCCCCTGATAGGCCTTGATCATGCAGATGACCCAGAAAATAAAAAAGACCAGCCAGACCACCGGCGCCAGAATGGCGATGATCGCCCCCAGGACACTGGCAACCGCGCCAAGGATGGCCCCCAGAATGGAAAGGGCAATCTGAACCACCAGCATGGCGATGCCGAAAATAATCGCCTGCCAGGCGTGAAAACGGACATCCCTGTTGTCTTTTTCCACGATCAGAAAAACAATGCCGGTAATAAAGGTGCAGATATAACAGAGAAGCGACGCCACATTGGGCGCCAATCCCGTGGACTGCCCCGAACCTTGCTCGGCCATTTTGACCTCCTTTTTTGATGTACCTACCGCAAATTTTCAGGTCATTATGAAGGAACATTCGCAAATCGTCAATAAAAACCTATTCTTGGTAGAGGCTGTCGAGGATTTCCCTGTATTTTTGGGAGGTGAATTTGCGTTTCACCTTGAGGGTGGGGGTCAGCTCGCCGGTGTCGATGGAGAAATCGTTCTCGAGGATGGCGAATTTTTTGATGGTCTCGTACTGCGCCAGATGTTTGTTTTTTTCCTCGATCCGTTGCTTTAAGAGGCCGTATATTTTTTTGTTCTTTACCAGATCGGCGTAGTCCTGAAAGGGAATGGAATGGTTTTGGGCGTACCGGATGATCTCGTTTTTGTCGAGCGTGATAAGGGCCGACAGATACTTGCGCCGGTCGCCGTGCACCATTGCCTGCGAGATCAGCGGATCGGTTTTCAAAAGGCTTTCGATGTTCTGGGGGGCGATGTTCTTTCCCGCCGCCGTCACGATGATGTCTTTTTTGCGGTCGGTGATTTTCAGGTAGCCGTCATCGTCGAAAACGCCGATATCGCCGGTGTGGAACCACCCCCCCGTGTTGAGCGCCTCGGATGTCGCCTCCGCCTGCCGGTAATATCCCTTGAACACCACCGGTCCGCGCGTCAGGATTTCCCCGTCGTCGGCGATTTTTATTTCAACCCCCTTAAGCGGCCTCCCCACCGTGCCGATCCGCCGCTCTTTAAGGGTATTGCAGGTGATCGCCGCGCTGGTTTCGGTGAGGCCGTATCCTTCCAGGATGGCAAATCCGGCGGACTCGAAAAATTCGCCGATTTCGGCCGGAAGGGGCGCGCCCCCCGTGATGAAAAACCGGATCCGTCCCCCCAGCTTTTTGTGCAGTTTGGAAAAGACCAGATGATAGGCCGTCTTCCATTTGAGCCTTAAGAGGAGAGAAACCGGTTTTTTTGCCTGCAGACAGGCGGAATACTGTTTTCCCACGGCACAGGCCCAGGAAAAAATTTTTTGCCTCCGTTTTGACGAGGCCTCGACCCCCTGCATGACGCGGGTGTGGATTTTTTCGAAAATGCGGGGAACGGATGCCATGAGATGCGGCCGGACCTCCTGCACGTTGTCCAAAAGCTTGTCGATGCTCTCGGCGTAAACCTGGATAAAACCCCGCTGGAGTTGGGCAAACTGGACCACCCGAGCCAGAATGTGCGCCAGCGGCAGAAAAAGGAGCGACTCGTAGTGCGGCTCGAAATCGAAAATCACCTCGAGCGCCTCCAGCTCGGCGATAAAGTTTCCGTGCGTCAGAACGGCTCCTTTGGGAGGTCCGGTGGTGCCGGAGGTATAGACAAACGACGCCTCGGAATCGGGGTGTAACGACCTCTTCATCTCCTCGAAGGCCGCCTTCCCTTCTCCGTTGCCGAGAAGGAGCACTTCTTCCAAAGTATAAATTCCCTTCTCCCTGATAGCCGCCGTTCCATTGTCAAAAAGGATGATCTGTTTCAACAGCGGGAGTTCGGGACGCACCTCGTTGATTTTTTTGAGTTGAACGGCATCCTCCACAAAGGCCAGCCGCGCCTCGGAGTTTTGGATGATGTAGCCCGCCTGATCGGGGAGGTTGGATTGATAAATCGGAACCGTGACGGCGCCCACCGACAGGATGGCCATGTCGGCCAGTGTCCATTCGGTGCGGGTCTGCGAAAAGATACAGACACGGTCCCCTTTTTTGACCCCCAGCTTGACCAAGCCTCCGGCGAGGTCGATGATTTTTTGGTTCACCTCGTTCCAGTTCAATGTGCGCCACCGGCCCCCTTCCTTGTAGCGGAAACAGGGGGCGCCTCCCTGCCGGGCGGCCGTTTCGGAAAAAATCTGGAGGAGATTTTGGAATTGCATCAGGAAAACGCTATATATCGCCGGAGAAAATCGGTTGTCCAGATCAATTTTTTTATTGCCCGCAGGGCGCCCTATCTGTTAAGGAAGGCGCTCTCAAGCAAATCATCCGGCTTTGCCGGTGATTTGCGCGGGGTTTGGGGCCATGTGAGGCCCGAAATCCATGATGCGAGTAGCATCGAACGGGCCGAACGGGCCCCAAATAATATGGCTTATTCGTGTCATTACTGCAACAAAAGGGCGCTTCGGGGGCACAATGTCTCGCATGCCAACAACCGGACGATAAAGCTCTCCATGCCCAATCTTCAGACTATCCGCGTCCTCCTGGGGAAAACGGTCCGCAGGGTCCGCGCCTGTACCCGTTGCCTCCGGTCGGGGGTGGTAGTCAAGGCGGGGTAAATAAAGTGCCCGTGGGCCCGCGTGCCCGTGTAAAAACGCGAGCACCCAGGCACTATCCCAGCTCCCTCTCCACCGAAATCACCCCTTCAATTTTTTCCAGCGATTTCATGATGGCGTGCAGTTCGTCAGTGTCGCGCACGCCGACATCCATGGAGATGACCGCCTTTTTGTCCCTGGTGGTGCGGACGAGCGCCTTGGTGATGTTGGCCTGGCGCGAAGAGATGGCGGCGGTGATTTCCGCCAGCATCCCCGGCTTGTCCTCGCAGAGAATTTTCAGCCGCGCCGTCCGGACAAGGTCGGTCTTGTAGTTCCAGTCGGCGTTCACCCGGCGGGCCGGGTCTATCGAGGGAACCTTGGGGCAGTCGATGCGATGAAGCGTCACTCCCCTCCCCCGGGTGACAAAACCGACAATCGGATCCCCCTGAATCGGGTGACAGCACTTGCCGAAGGCGATCAGAAGATCCTCCAGACCGTCAATCCGCACCACGTCCCGCGTCTGTTTGGACACCTTCCGAAAAATTTTCTTCAAAAACCCCTCCGGCGGGGGAACGGCTGTCGTTTTGGTCTTTTCCGGAAAAAGGGCCGCTGTAATCACCGGCATGGAAATCTTCCCGTAGGCCAGAGCCGAATAAAGACTATTCTCCCCCACAATCCCCTTCTTCTCCAGATATTCCCTCAACGCGCCCGATTTGAGAAATTCGGAGGCGTCGATGCCGAACTTGGCGCATTCCTCCTGATAGATCTCCTTCCCCAGATGAATGCTCTTTTCGCGCTGTTCCTGCTTTAAAAACTGGCGGACCTTGGCCCGGGCGCGCGAGCTTACCGCCACCTTCAGCCAGTCCCTGGAGGGGTAGCGGTGCGGACTGGTGATGATCTCCACCGTGTCGCCGCTGGCCAGATGGTGCGTCAGCGGAACAATGCGCCCGTTGACCCGTGCCCCGGTGCAATGCGCGCCGACGTCCGTGTGGATGCTGTAGGCGAAATCAATCGGCGTGGCGTTGTGCGGAAGGGGGCGGACGTCCCCCTTGGGGGTAAAGACATAAATTTCGGAGGTGAAGAGATCGAGCTTCACGGTATCCAGAAATTCCACCGAATCCTTGAGCTCGTTCTGCCAGTCGACCAGCTGGTGGAGCCAGCGGAAGGTCTCCTCCGATTTCATGTCGATCCGGCCGTCCTCCTTGTATTTCCAGTGCGCCGCGATCCCCTGTTCGGCGGTCTCGTTCATTTCGAACGTCCGGATCTGAAACTCCACCCGCTCGCCGTCGAGGCAGATGACGGTGGTGTGAAGCGACTGGTAGTTGTTGGCCTTCGGCATGGCGAGGTAATCCTTGAACCGCCCCGGCACCGGCTTCCAGATGCTGTGCAAAAGCCCGAGGGCCTCGTAGCATTCCTCCACCGTGGGGACCAGGATGCGAAAGGCCAGAAGGTCGTGCACCTGCTCGAAACTGATGTTCTGCCGCTCCATCTTCCGGTAGATGCCGTGGACATGCTTCATCCTTCCTAAAATCTTGAAAGCACGGATGGAATCCATGAAATGGGCGGTGACCCCTTTCTCCACCCGGTCCATGTAATGCTCCTTGATCTTCTTCAGGCGGGCGATTTTTTTTTCGATCTGCTGGTAGGTCTGCGGCCGGGTGAAACGGAGCCCCAGGTCTTCCAGCTGAACCTTCATCCACTGCATCCCGAGCCTGTTGGCCAGCGGGGCGTAAATATCCAGCGTCTCCTGCGCGATGCGGATCTGCTTTTCCTCCGGCATGAACTGAAGCGTCCGGAGGTTGTTCAAGCGGTCGGCCAGTTTGATAAGGATCACCCGGATGTCTTTGGCCATGGCCAAAATCATCTTCCGGAAATTTTCCGCCTGCCGCTCCATCCGGGTATTGAACGGAATTTTTGAAAGCTTGGTGACCCCGTCCACCAGCTCCGCGATCTCCTCCCCGAAAACGGTCTTCAACTCCTCACGGGTGACCTTTGTGTCCTCGATGGTGTCGTGAAGGATGCCGGCGGAAATGGAGGCGACATCCATTTTCATCTCGGCCAGGATGTTGGCCACCTCCAGCGGATGGATGAGATACGGCTGGCCCGACCTCCTCTTCTGGCCGGCGTGGGCCTTCGCGGAAAAAACATAGGCCTTCTTGATGAGATCGATATCGGCCAGGGGGTTGTACGACTGGACTTTGGAGACGACATCGTCCAGTTTGACGACAAGGATGTTTTTTTCAGTTGTGGCCTCTTGTGCCTGCATGATGATGCGAGATGATCTTTTTTATTTCCTCATAGGTCCGTTCGAGGTTTTTATTCACCACCACATAATCGTAATATTTTTTGTAATTCTCTTCTTTCTTCGATTCTTCAAGCCTTTTTTTCAGGGCTGACGGCGACTCGCTCCCCCGGCGGACCAGCCGCGATTCAAGATCGGTTATGGAGGGAACAAGGACAAAAATCAAGACGGCTTCCGGCCGTTCCTTTTTTATTTTCAAGGCCCCCTGCCAATCGACATCAAGGACAACTCCCCCTCCCTTCGACAAATGCGCCAAAACAGGCGCCCGGGAGGTGCCATAGAGGTTGCCGTAAACCTCCGACCATTCGAGGAACGCCCCCTCTTCAATCATATTATCAAACCGGGAGCGGTTGACAAAATGGTAATCCTGTCCGTCGATTTCGGAGGGCCTTTGCGGCCGGGTCGTGTGGGAGATGGAATAGAAAAAACCGAGGCGCTTTTCGATCATCCGGCAGAGGGTGGTTTTGCCCGATCCCGACGCGCCGGAGAG
>JACPFC010000098.1 GCA_016183175.1 Deltaproteobacteria bacterium | reverse complement strand
GATGATCGGCGGGCGCGAATTTTTGGCCAAGCCGGTTACCGTCATGGATCTCATCACCACCGTGGCGCGGCATATAGGCCCCGGATCCGCCGCATGATTTTTCACGTTGCATCCAGCACCTCCCTTACCTTCCGGGCCAATGCCTCCGGCGTGAAGGGTTTTTGGAGGAAGTGGGTTCCATTCACCCTACTGTAAAAAAGTCGTGACTTTTTTACAGTAGGGTGCTTATATGGGTATTCGTGGGAGAACGATACCTTCATGCCCCCGTTGCAGACCATCTGAAGAAACTCCGGCAGATGGTCTTTCTGACGGGGCCGCGTCAGGTGGGAAAGACGACGCTTGCCAAATCCCTGCTCCCGAAGACCCTTCCCGGCGTCAACTATTTTAATTGGGATGTTGCGGAACATCGCAAGACACTCCTGACCCGGATTTTTTCGGGCAAGGAAAACCTGCGCGAAGGGAATCGAAAGATTGTCGTCTTCGACGAAATCCACAAGTATCCGAGATGGAAGAACGCCCTCAAGGGACTCTTCGATCAATACGAACCGGAGGACGCGCATTGGATCGTCACCGGGAGCGCCCTTCTCAACGTCTATCGTCGCGGACAGGATTCGCTTTTGGGGAGGCATTTTACCTATCATTTGGCGCCGTTTTCCGTTGCGGAACTGGCAGGTGTCGCCGGGACCAATGTTCCGACCCTCGACGCCCTTCTGAACATCGAGTTTTCCCGGGCCGGTCGGGAAAACTACAAGGCCTTTGAAAGCCTTTTGAAATTTGGCGGCTTTCCGGAGCCCCTTTTCAAGGGGGAAGAATCCTTCTTGTTGCGATGGCGGTCGACGCGCCTGGATCGGCTGATCAATCAGGATCTCGCCGCGACGGAATCCCTGAAAAATCTGCCGTTGGTCGAAAACCTCATGTTCCTGTTGCCCGAACGTGTGGGAAGTCCGCTGTCCCTCAACGGTTTGCGCGAGGATCTGGAGGTTCACTTTGCCACCGTCAAACATTGGATGGAACTGCTGGAAAGGGTTTTCTACGGGTTCTTCATTCGCCCCTATTCCAAAAAAACGGGCCGTCTGCTCAAGAAGGAGCCGAAGTGGTATCTCTGGGATTGGACGGAGATCGAAAATCCGGGGAGCCGTTTCGAAAATCTGGTTGCGATGCACCTTCAGAAATACGTGAATTATCTCAATCAGCTTGGGCGGGGCGCCCTCTCGCTGTACTATGTGCGGGACAAGGAAAAACAGGAGGTCGACTTCCTTCTTTGTGACGGACGCAAGCCGCGGCTGTTGATCGAATGCAAGGTCGCCCGCGCCGAGGCATCGAAGGCCCTTTTTCATTTCGCCGGCCTCTTGGGAGTAAAGGACGTCATTCAGATCTCCCAAGAGGGGTGCGACGCGCGCTTTTATGACAAGGACGGCGTGCGCGTTCGCGTCCTGGATGCGGCGTCATTCCTCAAGGAACTGGTGTGAGGTTGTTTCCAGCACCTCCCTTACCTTCCGGGCCAATGCCTCCGGGGTGAACGGTTTTTGGAGAAAATTGGTCCCTTCCTCCAACACACCATGGTGAACAATCGCGTTGTCGGTATAGCCCGAAATATAAAGAACCTTCATGTCGGGCCGCTCGATGATCAGGCGCTCCGCTGTCTGCGGGCCGCTTAACCCCCGAAGAATCACATCGGTGACCAATAGAGCGACCGGTTTCGGGAACGACTCGCTCATCCGGAGGGCCTCCTGTCCGGAAGGGGCCTCGAGGACGGTGTACCCTTTTTCCCGAAGGACCCGACCGATGAATTTCCGCAATTTTTCCTCGTCCTCCACGACCATCACCGTCTCCGAACCGGCAAGGGAGGCGGGCGGCGTTTTTCCCACGGGCGCCGTTTCCTGTTTCTCCCCCTCCACCCGGGGGAGATAAATTTTAAAGCTGGTTCCCTTTCCCGGTTCACTGTAGGCCGCGATGTGCCCGCCGCTCTGTTTGACAATTCCATACACCATCGAAAGGCCAAGCCCGGTCCCCTTTCCTTTCTCCTTCGTGGTGAAAAAAGGCTCGAAAATTTGCGAGAGGGTCTTCGCATCCATTCCCAATCCGTTATCGGAGACCGCCATCATCACATAAGACCCGGCCTTAACCTCCGGGTGATGGGCGGCATATTGTTCATCTAGGGCGACGTTTTGGGTTTCGAGGGTGAGCTTGCCGCCGTAGGGCATCGCGTCACGGGCGTTGGACGCGAAATTGAAAATGATCTGTTCCATCTGGTGCGGATCGGCCCGGACAAGCCACAAATCGGGGGCTGGGACGGTCAGGATTTGAATGTCTTCCCCCATGATCCGCTGGAGCAGTCGGTTGGCCTCCCCCAGGATATTGTTCAAGCTGAACACGGCGGGTTGGAGCACCTGCTTCCGGCTGAAGGCCAGGAGCTGGCTTGTCAGCGTTGTCGCGCGCTTTCCCGCCTCTTGAATTTCCTTCAGGTTTTCTCGCAACGGATCATCCTTTTTCAAATCCGCCAATGACAACTCGCAATAACCGGTGATGATGCCCAAGAGGTTGTTGAAATCGTGGGCGACCCCGCCGGTCAGCCTCCCGATCGATTCCATTTTCTGGGCCTGAACGAGTTGGGCCTGGGCTTGGATCAATTCTTTTGTCCTTTCTTTGACCCTTGTC
>JACPFC010000097.1 GCA_016183175.1 Deltaproteobacteria bacterium | reverse complement strand
GAGGAAGGGGTAGTATAAAAAATGTTTGTGCAACGCCCCGTTGAACGATTTTAGAAAGGACTTGCGCCATGACAAACAAAAGCGATTTGGCTATCTTTGAAAACTTCAAAATTCGTCGTCTGTACGATGAGAAAAAAGAGACCTGGCATTTTTCGATAGTCGATATCATCCAGGCATTGATCCAACAGCCTGACTACCAAACTGCTCGGAACTATTGGAAAGTCCTTAAAAATCGGCTTGTTAAAGAAGGAAGCGAGTCGGTTACAAAATGTAACCGACTGAAACTGGAAGCCGCCGACGGCAAGTTGCGCCTTGGATGAGTTGAGGGAGATTGTAACGTTTATTGAGGCGGAACTCGTCGAACCCAACCTCAAGATCGCGGAGTAGCCAAGTCATGCCAAAACATAAACCCACAATAGCGATAACCCTCGGCGACCCTCAAGGCATCGGCCCGGAGATCGTTAAAAAAGCCCTCCGCGATCCGCGGATTAAAAAACTCGCGCATTGGAAAATCTTCGGTTCCCCTTTCCGAAAAAAATTAAGCCCCAAAGAATCGGGGCGGGCGGCCCTTGCGGCCCTGGAAGAGGCGATTACGGCAATTAAGCGCCGCGAGTGTGATGCTCTGGTTACCGCCCCTATTTCCAAGAAACGCATCCGCCTGGCTGGGTGCAAGTTTCCCGGCGGCCACACCGAATATCTGGCCCGCCGCTTCGGCGCCGGGCAGTCGGCGATGATGCTGACCGCGGGCTCCCTGCGCGTTGTGCTGGTGACGATTCATGTGCCGCTCAAAAAAGTCCCGCGGCTGATCTCGACCCAAAAAATTCTCGAGAAGATTGTCCTGACAAACGAATCGCTGAAAAAGGATTTTGCCATCAAAAAACCGCGGATCGCCGTCTGCGGCCTCAACCCTCATGCGGGGGAAGGGGGAATTTTCGGAAATGAAGAAAAAAGGGTCATCCGGCCCGCTTTGACAAAGGCCAAACGTCTTGGGATCAATGTGTCCGGACCCGAACCGCCCGACACCGTCTTTTATTGGGCGTGCAAGGGGCGGTTTGACGCGGTGATCTGTCAGTACCACGATCAGGGCTTGATTGCGCTGAAAACCCTTGCCTTTCATGAGGGGGTGAATATCACATTGGGACTCCCCATTGTTCGTACCTCGCCGGACCACGGCTGTGCGTTTGACATTGCGGGGAAAGGGGTCGCCGACCCCTCGAGCATGAAGGCGGCGATGAAGACGTGTGTCAAGGTGTGGGGGCAGAGACGGGCGTCGGCTCGGGGCGGACAAAAATGACATTCGCGTCGCCGCGCCTGAAGGCTATGGAGCGGAGAGAGGCATAATGGGCGGCTCCCATTTGCATCATCGCCCGATCGGTCTCCCAAAGTTCCATCAGGCCGAGCATATTGTCGAGCGCAAACCGGGAACGGAGAATCCTGACGAGCAAATCGTCATAAAAAATATTTTCTGGAAACCCCGGTTTCTCGGGCTCCGCCTGTTCGGCAATTTCATCCAAATGGTTAAAACCGACAAACTCATACCCCACCCCCTCTTTTCCGTCTTCCAGATATTCCAAACCCTCGACACCCATCTGTTCGAATTTGCCGGTTTCCCGGAGAAGGCCGGCATCATGAAGATTGGAACGATGAAGAACATCATTCTGATGATGATCCAAAAAGACCACCACCGTGGGGGAATCGGGCCGCTCGGCCGCCACGTAGTCAAACGGCGTGCCGGTGAAATTTTCAAAGTCCTGTTCCGAAAGCGGCGTCTGGAGTTCCAGAAAATTGAGAAAACCGGCGTCTTCGCGCAAATCGTCAAACCGATATTCCAAACGGGTGATCAGGCGAAAGGGAGATTCGGAAGAGGGTTCGGAAAGAACGGCTGTTTCCATCTCCCGGTAGAGATAATAGGCGAAGAATCGCTCAAAGCCGTTTAGCCCGGCTCCGTCCGTCAGGAGGCGCCCCAAGGAATATTTAACGGCAAGATAAGGTACTTTAAAAAGGGAACTCTCGCTGTCGTCTTCTGCTTCCGCCTCGCTCATTCGCAACAGGTGTTCCACCAATGCCTTTTCACGAGCCGAAAAAAAATCGCCCTCTCTCCCCGCCAGTTCGAAGAGGGCAAGATAAGCCGATATCGCCATCCTCAATTCCTCCTCCGTGCCGATCGTTCCGTCGATACGGACGGGACCGAAGTTGTTTTCCGGTGCAAACAGGCTGTGCCGGGCCGGCGCCGGACCGGACAAGATGGGCTGGACATATTCCTCCACAAAAATGTCCTGGAGATGGTCGTTTAAGTCGGCATATTCCGAATCTTCCGGCAGGGGGCGGAAAGGGGGCAATGCAACCCCGGCCGCCGGGAAATCCGGTTGAATCGACGATTTGTCCACGGGACGATTATCACCCATAGGATGGGAACCCTCCATTTATCACCTTGCCTTTATCGGCCGGCCGTGGAAAAAGTTGCGTGAAAAATATGTCCACCCCCATTAAATTCGGAACCGACGGCTGGCGCGCCGTTATCGATGAGGATTTTACGCTGGAGAACGTCGAGCGCCTGATTCAGGCCTTCTGCGATGTGATTTGCTCGCCATCAACCATCAACCATCAACCAAAAAAATCATCCTCGGTTACGACCGCAGGCTCAAATCCGAAGAGGCGGCCGTCCGAGCCGCGGAGGTGTTGGCGGGAAACGGCTTTGCCGTTGAAATTTCCGACCAGTACTGCCCCACGCCGTGCGTTTCGTGGATGGTAAAAGATACAGCCGCCACGGCCGGCGTGATGATCACCGCCTCGCACAATCCATGGCAATGGAACGGCGTCAAGTTCAAGGAAGGCTATGGCGGCGCGGCGTCTCCCGAATACACCGCGCCGATTGAAAAAAGAATTGTCGACAACGAAAGGGCCGGACGAAAGATTCAAAAAATCAGCCTCAATTCAGCCGAAAAAAAAGGGCTTATCATCCGGTTTTCACCCCGTGACCGCTATCTCAACCAGCTCAAAAGCCTTGTAGATGTTGAGGCGATTAAAAAATCGAACCGGCGCATTTTAAATGATCCTCTCTTCGGCGCCGGCGCTCATTACTTAAAAAATATCCTCGGGGAGATGGTCGACGAAATACACACCGGGGCCGATCCGAAATTCGGCGGCTTGAACCCCGAACCGATCGACAAAAATCTGGGAGAGTTGATGGGGCGGGTCAAAAAAGGGGGTTACACCGCCGGCATCGCCACCGATGGCGACGCCGATCGGATCGGCGCCGTGGACCATGAGGGAAATTTCGTCAATTCCCACCAGATCTTCGCTCTTCTCTTGAAACACTACGTGGAAGACAAAAAATTGAAAGGACCGGCGGGAGCCCCGCTGGCGGTGGTCAAATCGGTCACCGCCACCGGGATGATCGCCATCCTTTGCAAAAAATACGGAATCCCGGTCATTGAGACGCCGGTCGGTTTCAAGTATATCTGCGGTGAGCTGGTCAGACACAACGCCCTGATGGGGGGTGAGGAATCGGGCGGCATCAGTTTTGCCTCTCACGTCCATGAGAGGGACGGCATCCTGAACGGCCTGATGCTTCTTGAAATGATGGCCCAGCGAAAAAAAAATCTGAAAGAGTTGATCGATGAACTTTACGCGGAAATCGGGACTTTTTGTTTCGACCGGCTCGACCTGCATCTGGAAAAATGGAGAATCGAACAATTAAAAGCAAAGCTGAAAAATTCCAAAATTGAATCTATTGCCGGCCACCATGTGGCCCGCGTCAATTTTTTGGACGGCTTCAAGTATATTCTCGATGATAACAGTTGGCTGATGATCCGCGCCTCCGGCACCGAACCGCTGGTTCGCATTTATGCCGAGGCCGGTTCGATGGAACGGGTCAGGGAGTTACTCCGGGAGGGGAAGAACCTCGCCTGATTCATCCCCTTTGAATTTTATTCCAAACCCCTCGCACGACTGGGCCAGCCAGTTGAGCGTTTTTTTGCACCGGATCTCCATCACGGCGTCGGCCCCCATCTCATAGGCGATTTGGCGCATCTTGTTGTAGATGTAGGTGCGCTTGTTGGTCAAGGCATCCTGCGCCGAAACCGGCCCGATGATGTCATAAGTGCCGGAGAGTTTTTCCCGGTAGAGGGAAATCGCGTCGATCTTCTCCTGGATTTTTTCGTATTTCCTCTTCTCGCGGAGCTTATTGGACTGCCACGGGGCTTTGGCTTGCGCGGCGACAGACAGGCCGGAAGCAACAAGGAGAAAGAGGAGTGCCGATGGTTTCAAAATGTTCATTTTTTAAATGTCAAATGATGGTTTGACATTGTTTTTTTGACATTCCTTTGAACTTTGACATTTGTCATTTGACATTTCTGCCGGCGGTCCCCAACTTGGCCTCCAGCGCCTTCTTGTTCACCTCCACGCTTTTTTTCATCGACGAGCGAAAGAGGCTCCGGGCCACAAATTGCGGATACTGAATGCCCGGGTCCGAGTCATACTCCCCCCGAAACTCCGTCCAGCGCGGTCTTCCGGGCACCGGCACCAGCTCCCAGTATCCTTTGAGCGCCTTGAAATTCCCTGCGGGGGTTTCATATTCGTATCGGTATTTTCCTTTATGGGCCTGCGATTCGTCATTTTTCACCCTGGAAATCCCCCACCGGTCGTTGAGCGGCCAGGGGAGGTTAAAGCGCTGAAGGATATAACTGGCCCAGACACTGCCGGGTTTTCTGCCGTACTCGGAAGGGAATTCCTGCCCGCCGACCAGTTCATAAAAACCCTTGATGCTGTCGGGCTTTTTACGGACGACGAGGTCAAACTGGTTTTTGTCGAGCGTCCGGCTGTCGGAATAGTCGGAGTATCTCTCTTTGTAAGTGTTCGTATCAATCAAAATTTTCCAGACCTCTTCGGCGGGATAGGGGTACCACGCCCTTGTGCTCGTATGCGCCTTGTAGTCATGCCTTTTGAAGGTCACCTCCACCCATGTCTCGCCGTTTTGCAGGGCCTCATCCGCCTCGGGGTGGAAGGTGTCGTAGGCATGAGCCGGAACGGTTGCAAAAAAGAAAACCAAAAATAAAATCTTTTTCATACGGTCTTGCTTCCTATATCAACAATTCGCGGATGGCAATACCCGGCCGATTCACCGGTCCAACATCTTTTTGTAGAGCTCTTCGGTCTTTTTGACCATTATCTCCGGGCTGAAATATTCCTTCAGCCGCCGATAGCCCGCCTCCCCCATCCGGGTACTCGACTCTTCGTCATCGAGAAGGGTCTTCATCGCCTCGGAGAGCGAAAAAACATTGCGCGGCGGAACCAAAAGGCCGGTTTTGCCGTGGAGCACAATTTCCGGAATGGCGGAGACGTTTGTGGCCACCACCGGCCGGGCGTGGGCCATCGCCTCCAGAAGGGGAAGCCCCCCCTCCTCGCCGTGGCTGGGGAGGACCAGCGCCACAGACTTTTCGAGGAGCGAATCGACATCTTCCCGATAACCAAGAAGGGAGATTGAGCGATCGAGCCCTTTTTCCCGGACCCGCCGGTCCATTTCTTCCTTCAGCGGCCCGTCTCCGGCGATGAAGAGCCGCGCCTGCGGCGACGATTGGACCACCATCTCAAAGGCCTTCAAAAGCTCGCGGCACCCCTTTTCGGGGGCAAGCCGCCCCAGATAAAGAAAATCGGCCGAGTCGGGAGGCTGTGGATTTTCCACGGCCGGCCGGCCGTAATAGATGACGGTCATCTTTTCCCGCGGGATTTTCTCCTTTGTTTCACAAATCGCCCGCACCACTTCCGAAACGGCGATGACGCCGTTTAAAAACCGGGAGCACCGCCGCAACAGATACCGCTCCCCGCGTTTAAGTTTTTCGGAACCATCCAGACCATGTTTGGTGCTGACAATCCGGGAAATGCCGGCCAAATGCGCGGCCCACGCGCCGAGGGTGTCGGCATGGAGTAAATGGGTATGGACCAGATCGAATTTTTGCCGGCGCATCCAGAGGACCAGTTTAAAAAGGAGAAAGAGATCGACATCGCGGCGGATCGTAAAACGGGTCACCGCCACACTGCTTCCGTTAAACAGCGCAGAGTAGTCCCGCTGGGGCCGGTCTTTTTCTTCGAGGATCAAAAAATGGACCTCAAATTTTTTGGGATCAAGGCGGGGGAGCAAAAGATGGAGATGTTTCTGGGGCCCGGAGGTCTCTTTTACCTTCTGGATGTGGAGGATTTTCAACCGTTTCACCGCCGGTTCTCATAACATGGGAAAAGGAAATTTTCCATTGTCAAAAAAATCATCCGGCGACAACAAAACGCCCCCTCGGGGGCGTTTCGCGAGCCAGAGGGGTGATCGAGAAAAGAAATATCAACTGCAGGGGCGCGGCTGGGGTTCCAGTGTAATCCCGTCAAAGGTGGCGCTTTGGACTTCGCCATCCTCAAAGACGACCTCGCCGGTTCCAACCTCGGCGCCGATCGTTCCGTCGTCTTCAATGGTGTAGCCGACAATCGTGATGGTTCCGTCAACCGGACCGCAGGTGGAGCCGTCGTCAAAACTTAAACCCTCATCATCGACCGAGAAGATCATGCGAAGGCTATCCGACTCGTTGTCGACAATCAGGTTTCCAGAGACGATCGTCCGGCCTTCGGGGAGGCCTGTGTCTTCGTCGATGGTGACTTCGTGCACCGGCAACGACACCTCCACGGTGATTGGGTTCCCGTCGGAATCCTCCGCCTCAAAGTCATCATCGGAGGTAAACACCGTCACCTCGTTTTCCACCTCGCCGTCGATCTCGTGCACCCGGGATATCGACTTTTCGAGGGTGACCGTAACCGACTCGGCGGCGCCGTCGTTATCCCCGTCCACCGCGCCGGAGAAGGTTTCGGTATGCAATCCGTTCACCGTAACCGTGTGGTCGCCGATGCTGTTTCCCCACGTAAAGACCATCCCGGCGTCCTCGTCGATCTGGTGCGTATGCACGGCGTCCAAACCGTCGCGCCCCATCACCATGTGGGCAAAATCGATGGTGTCGGAGGCCTCACAGAGGCCGTCGCCGCCGTTTTCGATGGTGTTGGTGAACCCGCCGTTTAAGACGGCGTCGCGCGGGCTGTATTCGAGGTCGCAGCCGTCAAAGGTGACGACCCGATCCACACTTCCATCATCATTGTCGCACGAAAAGGTCTCGTCCACCGATGACGAATCATCGCAACGAAATCTCTTGACCAGGGAAGCCGTGGCCAGCGAGGAGGTATCGGTCGAAAGCGCCGAAATTGAGGCGGAGCTTGCCGACTCGCTACCCGTGGTGGAACTGTAAGCGCCTCAACGGCGGCGCTCATCATCGACTCTTCATCCGTTTCGGTGGCTGTATCCGAGTCGGAGGACGATTCCTCGTCTTCAGAAGCGCCAAAAAGGCTTCCACACCCCGCGGTAAAAGCGGTAAAACCAAGGACAAGTATTAAGGTTCTTAAATATTTCATGGTAAATCTCCTTTCTTGCGGCTTTAGACGCAACCGCACAACCCAAGGTTCACCCGTTGCAAAAAAAACTGGCCGTCCGATATTAAAAATGTCATTATGCAAGGAATTTCAAGTGGTTACTACATAAAAAAACAAGGGTGAACAATCCCCCTTCTTTTGTCGTCTAACGAATATGGGAGATGCAAGATGAAAAAATATTCTTCATTTATTCCGCTGGCTATT
>JACPFC010000096.1 GCA_016183175.1 Deltaproteobacteria bacterium | reverse complement strand
GTTCGGCGTCGGCGGCGTGCCCGGCAATCGGGAGCAACAGCCCCAAAATAAGAGCAAAAAACCGAATCATGGAAGGGGGAATTATAACGGGCCCGCGGGGGTGTAAAGTTCTATTTTAATAATAATCCCCCCACACCTCGAAGGCGTTGGGGATGAATTCGATCTGCGCGTCGTCGTTACCGGGGTCGTAGATGCTCATCACCGAAAAGCATTTGGGGCGATTGTTCCACTTCGCGTTTTTGAGCAGATAATATTTGGCGGTTTGGGATATCCGTTTTTGCTTCCAGGGGGTGATGGCCTCCAGCGGATCGCCGAAGCCGAGCGTCCGGCGGGTTTTCACCTCGATAAAATGGAGTTCCCCCTTTTTTTCGGCGATAATGTCGAGCTCACCGACGCGGCATGAAAAATTCCGTTCGATAATCTTGAAACCGTTCTTCTTTAAATACCGCGCGGCGCTGTCTTCCCCTTCATCCCCGGTCGCGCGAAGGGGAGTGAGGGATTTGAGAGGATCGTTATGCGGCATTGCGGAAGGCGGCCAGATAATCGACCAGCGTGGGGTCGCGGTCGATGGCCCTCAAGAGGTTGTCCATCTGGACGCTTTGCACATCCTGGTTCGATTCCCATTTGGCAAAACTTTTGACGCTTAGGCCCAACCTGCGCGCCAGTTTTTGCTGGGGGAGGCCGGTTTTTTGGCGGATACGGATGATTTCTTCTCCTAAAAGGAGATGCTCGTGTTTTTTTACGGCAATATTCGCTTGGCGGGAATGCGCACGGAACTGTTCCGGAGTGTAATAGCCTTCACCGCAATAACCGCAAACGCATAATACGGTATCCTCCACCAGCAAATGCGTCTTTTTGTAGGGAATCCGATCGGTGATTATTTTTATTGAGACCTTTCCCTTTTTCCCGCAAAGAGGACAAATATCATCTATTTTTGTTTTCAGTTTTGATTTAAATGCCTTCATTGGGAAAATCCTTCGCTTTAAATTGAATGATCACTGCCTCTTTTTCGGCCGATATTTGCAACTTAACGTAGGCCATCCGACCCGAAATTAACGGTCGGTAGACATCCTGCCATGTCCCGGAAAACCGGTGTGACTCCATTGACTTATAAAAATCCTTGCCCTGAAGTTTCACAATAACATTCACTACCGCTTCTTCATCGTTTAAGCCAAGAAGACGGGCACCATAAAATGCGGCGTTACTGATGCGATACAAGCCTCGTTGAATCAGCGATTTGATTTTCGCCAAACTGTAATAAGGTTGATTCCTGTCCAAGGCATCCTCCTAATGGTACTTTTAAAGTACTACTCTGTCAATGCGGCTTTTAGATAAGCAAAGAGGATGCCAAAAGCGGAAACAAAATTAATTTAATAATTTCAATTGGTTATAAAAACAAGTCTTTGTCAGTTCGAATGAAACCGTCCGAAAATCGGACGGCGTCCGAAAAGGAATGGGATAATTAGCAACAAATGCTAATTATTGCCGATAAATAGAATGATGTTTATTTGGCCTTTACTACTCGCGAGCGATTCAGGACTTTGGCCGGAGGACCCCTCCACCGAAATCGCTGCCACTCCTTCCTCTTTGTTGTCAGCTGATCCGAACGATAACTACAAGGCCTCACTGGCTTTGGGCGGTGCGGTTGCCGTGCGACAATCGGTTCAAACAGTCACGCGTCTGGCCACCCCCACCGCCCTCGAAAGCGCATCTGTCACATGGGGAACAGAGGCGGCAATACTCGAAGGGGGAGCCACCGCCGCAGGCGGCGCCGAGATTGTTGCCGGTGAGGGTTTATTGATGGGGGCGCTTCGACTGGCAACAACATTGGTCCGTTTCTCGCCGCTGGCGCTCATCTTCATGGAATCGGATCGGCCAAGCCGTGAAAAGCCGGTTGAACCGGCGCCGGAAGTCTATCGGACGGACATTGAGGCCGTCGGTGTCCCCGATTACGAGGCCTGGAAAAAATGGAGTGAGATGGAAAAACACCGGCGGGCGATCCGGTGGATTGAGGCCGACGGAAAACGGCTGAAGCAATCGGATGGGTGGATTCGGTGGCAGATTGAAAAATACCTCGAAGAAAACGGACTAACGCTGGAAGACCTTGATGCGTTTGAAAACCCGGTTGAAAGTTACGCATTCAAGGCATCTTCCGCGTCGGGCAACAATCCTGCCGCTGAAATAGACACGACTGAATCCCCCTTTCTTGACGCCGCCGGTCTCCAAGAGAGGATTCTCAAGGCAAAAGGAGAAGGAAAGCGGGTGGTCGTGGAAATCGGTTGCGGGGCCGAGGCAAACCATCTCCGATTACTTGCCGAGAAAAATCCTGATATCGTTTATTTCGGGATCGATCCCGATCCGAAGATCGAGGAAGCGGACAGCCAAAGTCTTCCAAAAAATATTTTCTTGCATCGGGGAAACGCTTGGCCGGCGCTCCAAGGCTTGGAGAACCAACAGGCCATCGATGAACTTCTCTTCGTGGCGCCCGAGGGTTCGGATGATTTCAACCGCCGAAGGGCTGAACACAACGCGGACCTGGCCTCCTGGTTTCACGAACCTATCCCGCGGATGACCTTCCGAAACAAGGAACTTCCCCTCTACTACAACCTCCTTGCCCCCGGCGGGAAGATCACCATCTACACCGAGGTGTTGGAATGGGCCATGGATTATTGCAACCGCCTCTCGCCTGTCGCCGATCGGATGGAAACAGCCCTCTACACCGATGATGCCGTGTTTCCGGAAATGTCGCCACGCACGGAACTGGTGACCAATGGGGAAGTATAGCGGACCTTTTCGCTGAAGAAACCGACACGCCCGTTTTCCCCCGGGAGATGGCGCCCCCTTCATACTACCTTGATCCAGCAAAATGGCCCTATGTGTTTAAGGTTGAGGCCCGAAAGGCGGCGTCTTCGGCGGAAACCGCCACACGGACTTCGGCATCGCAGAGCCCACCTCAACTCTTATCCAATTTATCCCGTTTGATTGACGTCGCCAAACATCCGGAAAAAGATCGTGCCCTTTTGTTTTTGGATACGATGCTACACAGTGGACTTCAGTCAGAAAGAGAATTTCGTGACCCTGCCCAAACAAAAGTCGCCATTGTCGGTTTTGGTGACGAAACCGCCACGATAAAGGTTTTCCTGGATGCCGGGTACCAGGTTATCGCCGTGGAAAATTTTAGTTATCTGAAAGCGGCAAATGGACCGAAAAAAACCGAAATTGAAGAACGGTTCAGCGATCATCCTCACTTAGATCGCCTTACCATCATTGATGTTGCCGAAGGGACAACCTTACCCGAAGCTGATTTGGTAATAGCCTCTGCCCTCATTGATGAAGCATTTGAAACATCAGCCAGACTCGTCAAACGGGGAGGAATTATTGCCGTTACTGAAATGGGACAAGTGGGGTCCAAGCGAATAAACTATATTGTCGACGCACCGGATAGTTACATTCGCGAGGCACAGGGCATTCCGCGTACTTTTGAAGAAGTCCTTTATTTCAACACGGTCCATGGCCCAAGTATCCTTCCCAGTGGTTTTTTCCACATGTTTGGACATAGCGCCTATATTCTGCGGCGAACAGAATAAAAGAGGTTTGTCGGCTACTGCGGCGCCCCGAAGGAGGAGACCAGCACCTGCCGATGGCCGGCGCCGGAGGGGGGGCTGACGATTCCGTCCACTTCCATCTTTTCGATCATCCGCGCGGCGCGGTTGTAGCCGACCCGCAGTTTTCGCTGGATCATACTGATTGAGGCCTGCCGCGTTTCGGCCACGATGGCCACCGCCTGATCGTACATGGCGTCCGACTCCTCCATCCCCTCGTCCGCGTCGAGTTCCGCCTCGGTTTCAAGCGGCTTTAAAATCGACTCGTCATAAATCGGCTTCGCCTGCTTCTTCAAAAATTCCACGATCCGCTGGATCTCCGATTCAGTCACTAGGGCGCCATGGACCCGGATCATCTTTGAGGCGCCGGGGGGGACAAAAAGCATGTCGCCGTTCCCCAAAAGATGCTCCGAGCCGACCGTGTCGAGGATCGTCCGCGAGTCGTGCTTGGAGGAAA
This sequence comes from Deltaproteobacteria bacterium, assembly GCA_016183175.1. Classification (NCBI taxonomy): domain Bacteria; kingdom Pseudomonadati; phylum Myxococcota; class Myxococcia; species Deltaproteobacteria bacterium. The sequence goes on along the minus strand of JACPFC010000096.1, from coordinate 24,935 downwards.
CCTTAAAGGATATGCGGGCGGGAAAGTTGGCCTTGATGATGCCGGTCAGCACATCCACCGACGGCCTCTGCGTAGCAAGAATCAGGTGAATGCCCGCCGCGCGGGCCATCTGTGCCAGACGGGTAATCGACTCCTCCACCTCGCGCGAGGAGACCATCATCAGATCGGCCAGCTCGTCGATCAAGATGACGATATACGGAATCTTTCCGCCATGCGAAACGAGGTCATCCGCCGGAAGGGCGTTTGCCGCCTCGGGATTCGCTTTGGCCAGCTCGGATTGCTTGCTCTGATAATCCCCTTTTTCGATCTTTTTGTTGTAGTTGACGATGTTCCTCGCGTTGATGTCGGCCAAAAGCTTGTAGCGCCGCTCCATCTCGCGGACCGCCCACCGGAGGGCCAACGCCGCCTTCTTCGGCTCCGTGACCACGGGAAGAAGCAGATGGGGAATTCCCTCGTAGAGCGAAAGTTCCAGCATCTTGGGATCGACCAGGATGAGGCGGACCTCCTCCGGGGTTGTCTTGTACAGGATGGAGACAATCATCGAATTGATGGAAACCGATTTTCCCGCCCCGGTCGCCCCGGCGACAAGGAGATGCGGCATCCGGGTCAGGTCGGAAACGTAGGGAATCCCCTCGATGTCTTTTCCGAGGGCAAAGGCGAGCCTTGAATCGTTCTTCTGGAATTTTTCGTCGGCAATGACATCCTTGAGCCATACCGTCTCGCGGACATTATTGGGAATTTCAATCCCGACCGCCGGCTTGTTGGGAAGGGGCGCGACAATCCGGACAGGGCGCCCCCCCATGGCCAGCGACAGATCGTCCACGAGGTTCGCAATGCGCGAGAGCTTCACGCCGGGGGCGGGGGCGAATTCGAACATCGTGATCACGGGGCCGGGATGGATCTCGGTGACATGCCCCTCGATGGAAAAATCCAAAAGCTTTTTTTCCAGCAGACGGGCCTGCATTTTCAAACTTTCTTCGTCCACCACCGCCTCCTGTTTGGAGTCGGAATCGAGGAGCGAGAGAGGGGGGAGCTGATAGCCGGCGGTCAGATGTTCCAGTTCCAGTTGGGGAAATGGGAACCGCGCCCGTTTTTTGTCGATGCGGTCGAGGATCCTCGGCCCGGCGCCAGGAGGTTCCGGCGGAAGAAGGGAGGAAAGGGTTTCGGAGACCGCCGGCGAGACAGCCGCACCCTCCGGCTTTTTTGGGGCGATATTCTGGACGTTCTGGGATTTGACAAAAGAAGGAACCGGACTCTGCCTGCTAAAGGGGGTGCTCTGCCGGCCGGAGCCCGGCTGGCGGCCGGAGCCCGGCTGGCGGTTGATTTTTACTTCAACGGCGGACGCCTCCTTCTTCCTCCTTTTTTCCATCCAGGCGGAGACCGCCTTTGCGGAACGGGCATAATAGATGACCGCTTTCTGTACTGCAAAGCGGACAGCGGGCACGGCCAACGCCCGCGTCCAGACAAACAGTTGCTTTAAAGAGACGCGCGTGGCCCAGACGAATGTAATCAATGACCCGAAGATCACCAGAAGCCAGGCGCCGGGGCGCCCCAGCCAGGAAAGAGCCAAGCGGGCCAGCCCGCCGCCGATCAATCCCCCCGCGTCGAGTTTTGCCTCGCCGAAGGCGATTGTCTCCGCGCGGAGCTGGAAAAGGATGGAGATAAAAACGACAAATATCAGGTAAAGGGCCGCCTCGTGAATTTTAAGGCGTGTGCGGTATCCCGCGAATAAAAGAACAGCGGCAAGGAAAAAAAAGAAGCCAAGAAAATACGATCCGGCCCCAAAGAGGAAAAACAAAAGATCGGCCAAATAGGAGCCGACAATCCCCCCCCAGTTTTGGATTTCCCTCCCCCGCGCCAGCGTGGCCAGCGAGGGATCCATCGGGTCGTAGGAGAGGAGGCAAAGATACAAAAAAACGCCGACGGCCAGAAAAAGGATGGCCAGAACCTCGCGCATGAATGGGGAAAGGTCTTTATTTGTCTTCATCAATCCGCACGCCGGCGAATAAACGCCGGTACATCGTATTCTTCGTCCCCCATGTCGGTAATGCCGATCTCGGAGGCGATTTTTTTAAGCTCGGAGGCGTCGGTGTCGCGAAATTCTTTTTTCTTCGCCGTATTTTCGCGCCCAAAGGGGGCCTCGGTCATCAGCGGCCCGGCCGTATCGCGAAAGGAGGCCCCCGGCGCGGTGAGACCGGACGGGGTTGAACCCGACAAACCAGGCGAAGGGACCCTTCGAGCCGGCCTTGGGTCGTCATGCGTCGCTCCGACGGGGCTTAGGTGGGGTTCCGGCCGCCCACCCCCCACGGGCCAGCCAGGCTCCGGTCGTAAGAAAGAGGATGTGGGATTTGCGGCCGGCATGGCCCCCTTTCCCGCCGTTGTCATCGGGACACGCGCGGGCGCCGGAGCCCGGCTGGCGGAAGGAGACTCAACCAGCCGCCCCGCTATGGGGCGCTGGGTTGCCCCTTTAACCACATAGGGGGTGGCCCCGTTGGGGTTTGCCCCATAGGGGTTTCGTTCCTCGGAACGGATTTCGGTTCGCCAGCCGGGCTCCGGCTTCTTCTCCTCGCGGGCGAATCCGGTGGCGATCACTGTCACGCGGATTTCGTCCTGCATCCGGTCGTCCACCACTGCGCCGAAAATAATGTTCGCCTCCTCGTGCGCCTCTTCCTGGATCAGCTTGGAGGCCTCGTTCACCTCAAAAAGGGTCATGCCCGAGCTTCCGGTGATGTTCAAAAGAATGCCGGTGGCGCCGGAGATGGAGACATTTTCCAGGAGCGGGGAGGAAATGGCCGACTTGGCCGCCTCGAGCGCCCGGTTTTCGCCGCGCGCCGAGCCGGTTCCCATGAGGGCCATGCCGGTCTCGCGCATCACGGTGCGCACGTCGGCGAAGTCGAGGTTGATGAGGCCGGGGATGGTGATGAGATCCGAAATGCCGCGAACGGCCTGCAGAAGAATATTGTCGGCCATCTTGAAGGCATCGAGCATCGGCGTTTCTTTGCCGGCAACCGTCAGGAGGCGCTCGTTGGGGATGGTGATGAGGGTATCGACCTCGCGCTTTAATTCATCGATCCCGGTTTCCGCCTGACGGAGCCTTTTTCGTCCTTCAAAGGTAAACGGTTTGGTGACAACCCCGACGGTGAGCGCGCCCACTTCTTTGGCCACGCGTGCGATGATGGGGGCGCCGCCGGTGCCGGTTCCTCCTCCCATTCCGGCCGTGATAAAAACAAGATCGGCCCCGGCAAGCGCCTCCTGAATGGCCCGGATGTCTTCGAGCGCCGCGTTTCGCCCCACTTCGGGGTTGGAGCCGGCCCCCAGCCCCTTTGTCAGTTTGGCCCCCAGCTGGATCTTCACCATCGCCTCGTTGGCCTGAAGCGCCTGCACATCGGTGTTGGCCGCGATAAATTCCACGCTGTCCATTTTGGCGCGGATCATCGTCTTGACGGCGTTGCCCCCGCCGCCGCCAGCGCCAACCACCTTGATTTTCGCCGTATGCGCCAGGTTTTCCTCGAATTCGAACATGGGACCCTCCTTATTTAGTAACGGCTCGGGTGATTCCTGGAGAACAAAGAGAGTCCTTTTGACGAAGCAATTTTCGTTCCCGCCGGCCACATCTGCCGGCGAAACAATCCAGCTCCGGGCGGCTTACGAAAATTGCGAAGACAAGGGGACTCTCTTTGTTCTCGATATGCTGTCATCTTTTTCAAAACATCTCCCCGATCCAGTTTTTCATCCGGTCCATCACCTTTTGGTAGACATTGTCGTCGCGGACCTTGAAATTCGATTCCTGCATGGACCGGCTACCATACATCACGAGGCCGACGCCAGTGGAATACATCGGGCTTCGCACCACATCCACCAGTCCGCCGATGCCGCGCGGGGCGCCCCGGCGGACGGGAAAGTCAAAGACCTGTTCGGCGAGTTCCGGCATCCCTTCGAGGATGGTGGCGCCGCCGGTCAAGACCACTCCCGAGGCGATCATCTCTTCATAACCGGAGCGGATCACCTCCTGACGGACAAGGGAAAAAATCTCCTCCACTCGCGGCTCGATGATTTCGGCCAGAATCTGGCGGGACAAAATCCGCGGCTTTCGGCCCCCCACCGAGGGGACTTCGATGGTTTCTTCCTGACGGACCATCGAGGTCAGACTGCACCCGTATTTTTGCTTGATTTTTTCAGCCTCGGCCGCCGGGGTTCTCAAGCCGACGGCGATATCCTGGGTAACGTGGTTTCCGCCGAGGGTGATCACCGAGGTAAAAACAATCCCCCCTTCGGAAAAGATGACGATATCGGTTGTCCCGCCGCCGATATCGACCAGCACCACCCCCAGTTCCTTTTCGTCGGACGAGAGAACCGCCTCGCTTGAGGCCAGCGGTTCCAGCACGATGTCGTTGACGTTCAACCCGCAACGGTTGGCGCACTTGACGATGTTTTGCGCCGAGGTGACGGCGGCGGAGATGATGTGGACTTTTGCCTCGAGCCGGACGCCGGACATGCCGAGCGGTTCGCGGATGCCGTCCTGGTCATCGACGATAAACTCCTGCGGAATCACGTGAATCACCTCGCGGTCCAGGGGAATGGCCACTGCCTGCGCCGCGTCGATGACGCGGTTGATGTCGTTTTGGGAGACCTCCTTGTTTTTCACGGCGACAATCCCGTGGCTGTTGATCCCCTTGATGTGGCCTCCAGAGATTCCGGCATAGACTGACGTGATGTCGCAACCGGCCATCAGCTCGGCCTCTTCGATGGCCTTTTTGATCGATTCCACCGTCGCCTCGATGTTCACCACCACCCCTTTTCTCAAACCGCGGGAGGGGTGGGAACCGATGCCGATGATGTCGATGCCGTCGTGGGTCGTCTCCCCCACAATCGCGCACACCTTGGTGGTGCCGATATCCAGCCCGACAACGAGATTGTCTTTACGCGCCATGTGTTGTCTCCTTTACAGTCGTGCGAAAATTTTTCCCTCCACATGGAGATCGATGCGCTTGTAGGGCGTATCTCCCTCCCCCTCTGCGGCGGCGAATTTCCGCCACCGGTCAAGCTTTTCCTCGTAGTCTCCACGACCAAAATAAATTTCACTCCTCCCCTTTGCCGTCGTCACGGTGATTCCCTCCGTCACGTCGTAGTGCACCTCTTTGACGCCGAAAGTCTGCGTCGCCGGAAGAAGCAAAAAACGGTTGAGAAACAAAAAGGCCTCTTCCACGTGCGCCCCGTAGTACGATGGAAATTTTTTCAGCCGCTCGGAATCAAACCCGCTGATCACCGGAAAAGATCCGCCAGCCAGGGTCTGGCCGCCGGGCCGGCTCGGCCCGACTTCGCCGGGACGCAGTTTTTTGAAAATCTTCCCTTCGCGGCTCACCAGATACAAACTCCCCGCGTCAAACAGGGCCACAGGTGTGTATTCTTCCAGATGAATCCGGATTTTGTCCGGCAGAACGCGCCGCACCTCCACCCTTTTCACCCAGGGATGACGGCGGATATTTTTCTCCAACCGGGAAAGATTCACCGTAAAAAGATTTTTTCCATACGGCGCCTCGGCCAGCCTTTCCACCGCCTTGCGCGTTGTGTGGTCAAATGGGCCGGACAATTCCATCTCTTTGAGCGTGAAGGTGTCCGATCTGACCAGAAAATACCAGGCTCCACACAGCAGGCCGCCGATTACGAGCAGTTGGCCCGCGAACAAAAACCAGTCAAGCAGGGCCCGCCGCATCCGGTAGAGGCGCGGGCGTTTGGTTGTTTTCAGGTTTTGGAATTTTCGCCTAAAAAACATTACACTTGGGGCCCTTTCGGCCCGGGTGATGCTACTCGCGTTGTTGGATTTCGCCCGCCAATACTTCGTGGCGGGCCAAACCCCGCTCGGCACCGGCAAAGCCGGATGCCTCGCTTTACAATTTCAATCGCGCATCTTCCAGAATCTCGTCGCACAAATCCTCAAACGACTTTCCCATGCAGACAGCCGCCTTGGGGAGGAGCGATGTCTCGGTCATTCCGGGGATGGTGTTCATCTCCAGAAAATAAGGCTCCCCGTTTTTGTCCAGCATATAGTCGATACGCACCGCCCCTTCGCACTGCAACACCCGATATATCTCCTCGCTCGCCCCGAGAACTGTTTGGACCGTCTGGTCCGGCAGTTTTGCGGGGACAATATATTCGGTCATCCCTTTGGTGTATTTGGCCTCGTAGTCATAAAAACCGCTTTTCGGCACAACCTCCACAATGGGGAGGGCTTTTCCGCGGTGGACGCCGACGGTGATCTCCCGCCCTTCAATCATCTTTTCCACGAGGATCACCCGGTCAAATTTCAATGCCTCCTCCATCGCTTTTTTCAGGTCACCCGTCCGTGTGACGCGCGAGATACCGATGGTGGAGCCTTCGGTATTCGGTTTCACCACGCAGGGGAAATCCCCTTTGAATTTTGCAAGCCATCCATCAAGGTTTTCACCTTCCCGGTAAACCTCGAACGGCGGCGTTAAAATCCCCTTTGCCGCCACAAATTCCTTCGTCGTCCGCTTGTCAAAACAGATGGCCGAGGTTAAAAGCGACGGGCCGGTGTAGGGAATCCGTATCCATTCCAGAATCCCCTGAATCGTTCCGTCCTCGCCGAATTTCCCATGAAGCGCGATGAATACAGCCTCCGGTTTTGCCCTCTGGAGTTTGTCGATCACCTGGGCGTCCGCGTCAATCTCGATCACCTCGTGCCCCTTTTTGCGAAGGGCGCCGGCAACCGCTCTTCCGGAACGGAGCGATATCTCCCGCTCTTTGGATAACCCTCCCATGAGAACGGCAACTTTCATGAATCTTCTCCCACAATCTTCACCTCCGTCTCCAAAACAACCCCGGTTGTCTCCCTGATCCTGTCTTTAATGAGGCCGATGAGAATGATCACATCCTGCGCCCTTGCATTGTTCTCATTAATGATGAAGTTCGCATGTTTTTCCGAAATGCGGGCTCCCCCCACGCGCACATTTTTCAGACCCGCCTCATCGATCAATCGGGCCGCATAAAGTTGCACCCCCCTTTTTTTGTGGGGCGGGGGGTTTTTAAAAACCGAGCCCAAATTCGGGAATTGGAGCGGCTGCGTTTCGACCCTTTTTTTCTGATAATTCCGCACACTTTCGGCGATCTCTTTGGCCTTCCCCTTGTGCAGGCGGAACAGGCCTCCAATGACGATATGGGTTCGGGGAATTTTCAGATTCCGGTATTCAAATTCCAGTTTTTCGCGCGGGATTTTTACCGTCTCCATCTCCCTGGTCAGAACAGTGATCTCGCGGACAATATCCTTGATTTCGCGCCCCCGCGCCCCGGCATTCATCACAATCGCCCCGCCGATGGTGCCGGGGATCCCCACCAGCGGTTCGGCGCCGGTGAGGGACAAATCTCTGGTGAAATTCACAAAGGCGGTGATGCCGACCCCCGCCCCCACTGCCACGTCAGCTTCTATCTCCGACTCCCAGGCCACTTGCAGTTCAGCAAAAAACTTGCCGAGCACTGCGACAAAACCGCGGATACCGCCGTCTTTGACCAGTGTGTTGCTTCCGGCGCCCAGCATCGTGAAGGGGATATTTTCCTCCCGCGCGATTCGAAGAGCGGCGATAAGATCGTCCAGACCGGAGGGGACAAGAAAGGCATCGGCCGGTCCGCCGATCCGGATGCTGGTGTGACGGCTCATCGGCTCCTTGGTGAGGACTTCGCCCTTGAATTCGCGGGCGAGCCGGTCACGCACGGCGTCTTTAATGACGACGGCGGACTTGCCGCCTGGCGGCTTGTCCTTGTTCCATTTTTTGAGGATTGCCTCTTTCCAGTCTGTTATGGGTTCATTCATTGTCTGGTTCCAAACCCTTTCAACCGCCTCGCGCATTCCTTTCCAATCTTTGTCACATCCCCCGCCCCCAGCGACACGAACAGATCCCCCGGCTGAATCGCCTTCACGATCTCATCCGCAATTTTTTTATCTTTGGGAAGATAAACCACCTCTCCCCCTTTTTTTCTCCTGATGGCCTCGGCCAAACTTTGCGCGGACACCCCCGCGATCGGCTCCTCGCTCGCGGGATAGATGTCGGTCACCATCAGACAATCCACCCGATCGAACGCCTGCGTGAAATCGTCAAAGAGGTCCTTTGTCCGCGTGTAGCGGTGCGGCTGAAAGAGGGTCACAAGCCGGCGTCCCGGATAGGCCTCGCGGATCGCCTCCAGCGTGACCTTGATCTCTTCGGGATGATGACCGTAATCGTCCAGGACCGTGATGGAGCCGTTTTTCAAAAGCACCTGGCACCGGCGTTCGATGCCGCTAAACGACTTAAGGGCCTGATGGATTTTCTTGAACGGAATGTCGAGTTCAAAAGCAACGGCTATGGCGGCCAGTGAATTAAGCACGTTGTGCCTTCCCATGAGATTCAGTTCGATCCCGCCGATTTTTTTCCCATAAACGCACAAATCATAGGAGGTATGCCCCTTCTGCCGCAAAATATTTTTCGCCTCAAAATCGGCCCCTTCGGCAAGCCCGTAGGTGACCACCCTCTTGTCGATCTTTGGAATCAACTGCCGCACAACCGGATGGTCCCGGCAACAGATGACGGCGCCGTAAAAGGGGACCTTTCGCGCAAATTGAAGAAAGGCCTCCTGCACCCGGTTGAAGTCGGAGTAAAAATCCATATGTTCGCGGTCGATGCCGGTGATAACGGCGATGGTGGGGGACAATTTCAAAAACGAGCCGTCCGACTCGTCCGCCTCGGCCACCATGAAATCGCCCCGCCCCAGACGGGCGTTCGACTTGAAGCTGTTGACCCGCCCGCCGATGATCATCGTGGGATCGCATCCGCCATTGTAGAGAACGCTCGCCACCAGCGATGTGGTTGTCGTTTTTCCGTGCGTCCCGGCCACCGCGACGCCGAATTTGGAAAACCGCATCAGCTCCGCGAGCATCTCGGCCCGCTGGATGATCGGAATTTTTCGTTCTTCCGCGGCCATGACCTCCGGGTTCCCTTGCCTTATGGCCGAACTGACGACAACCACCTCGGCCGAATCCAGATTTTCGCGCCGATGGCCGATGCGGATGGCCGCCCCCCTTTTTTTGAGACGCCGCGTGACGCCGGAGCCCTTGAGGTCCGAACCGCTGACCGGATAACCGAGGTTAAGTAGAACCTCGGCGATTCCGCTCATGCCGACGCCGCCGATTCCGACGAAATGAATTTTGTGTTTTTTATACATTATACTTGGGGCCCCGAAGGCCCTTTAGGGATACTACTCGTATTAATCACATTTTCTATCGGGCCTTCGATGGCCCACTATTTTTACTCCGCAAACACTCTGTGTTTGCTACGCGCCCCAGCCAAGCTGTGGCTTGTAGCCCCGCGCCTCGCACTGGCCCTACAAGGACAGGCTTTGCCTGTCCGCGTAGCAAAGTCGAGAGACTTTGCGAAGTTAAGATAGCCAGATGCTCGGCTTACTCACTTTATCGATAACGCCATTAATTCATCGGCCACTTTTTGCGTTGCGTCGGGCCTTGCCAGGCTTCGCGCTTTTTGCGACATTGTTTCCAGCCGCTTCCCATCCGAAAGAAGCTCCGTGATTTTTTCCGCCAGTTTTTCAGCCGTCAGGTCGCTCTGTAAAACCATCTCCGCCGCCCCGCGGCAGACAAAATGGGCGGCGTTTTTTTTCTGGTGGCCATCCGCAGAAAAGGGATAAGGCACCAGAATCGACGGGACTCCGAACAGCGCCAGTTCCGTCACGGTTCCCGCCCCCGCGCGCGAGACGGCCAGTTTTGCCCGTCCGTAATGCTCCTCCATGTTTTCAAAAAACGGGGCGACCGTCGCCTGAATTTTTTTCTCCCTGAACTTCCGCGCCACCCATTCATAATCGGCTGTTCCTGTCTGATGGACAATTTTCAATCCGGGATGTCTTTTGTCTATTTCCTTCACCGCCTCGATAAATCCCTCATTGATCGCGTGGGCCCCCTGCGAACCGCCGCAGATCAACAACGTGTCTTTTGCACTTCCCGATCTCGCCGCCTTTTCACGCAACCGTTTGAGAACGGGATTGCCGGTAAGCCTCACCTTCCCTTTTTCAAAATAATCGGCCGCTTCGTCAAAGGCCAAAAAAACCCGGCCGACCCACCTTCCAAGCCGGCGATTCGTGAACCCTGGCACCGAGTTTTGATCGATCACCGCCGTCGGAATATGCCTCATTCGGGCCGCCAGCACCATCGGCCCGGAGGCATAACCGCCGATTCCCAAAACGACATCCGGTTTTTCCTCCTTCAATAGACGTCGACTATTCAAGATTGCCCCCGGAATGCCGGCCAGCGTTTTCAGCTTTGAAAAAATTCCGCTCCCCTTTAATGACGAAACAGAAATCATCTCCAGACGGTAACCATATTTGGGGACCAGATCTTTTTCCAACCCCTTTGGCGTTCCGACAAAGAGAACCGAACCGCCGCGCGCTTTCCATTCTTCCGCCACAGCGAGACCTGAAAAAAGATGCCCTCCGGTGCCGCCTCCGGCAATGATAAGTTTCATTTCATTCGATCCACGATCCACGATCCACGCCTACCCGCCGGCAGTTTGGCGGGATCCACGCTTCAGAATTCCTCCCCCTCATCCGCCGAGATATTGAGCAAAATCCCCGCCGTCACCATGGAGGTGATGAGCGATGTTCCGCCATAGCTGATGAAGGGGAGCGTCAGTCCCTTTGTCGGAAGCAGACCCATGACCACGCCGATATTCACAAACGCCTGAAGGCCAACGAGGCAGGTGAGGCCAAAGGCCAGGTAGACCCCGAACAAATCGCGGCACCGAAAGGCGATGATCAGCCCCCGAAAGACAAAAATGGTGAAGAGGGTCACAACACCCATCACTCCCAAAAGCCCCAGCTCTTCCCCGACAACCGAAAAGATAAAATCGGTGTGTGCCTCGGGGAGATAAAACAATTTCTGTTTTCCCTCTCCCAGGCCGACCCCCGTCAGGCCTCCCGACTGAAAGGCGACAAACGACTGGATGATCTGGAACCCGGTCCCCAGCTGATATTTCCAGGGGTCGAGAAAGGCCAGCATCCTCTGGCGCCGGAACCCCACCGAAAAAAGGAGGTAGTAGAGAACCGGAATGGTCGCGAGGGAGGCGCCCGCCAGATAAGAAAGGCGCGTCCCCGAAATAAAAAGCATCAAAAAAACAACCAGGCCGAGGACAAAGGCGCTTCCCAGATCTTTCTGCAAAAGGATCAGTCCGATGTACACGCCGGAAATTGAAATCACCGGGAGGAATCCCCGCGCGAAATTTTTTATCTTTTCCCCTTTTTTGGCCAGGGCATAGGCGCAAAAAACAACCACGGCCAGTTTGACCGGTTCGGAAGGCTGAAAGCTGAAAGGCCCCACCCGTATCCACCGTCTGACCTCTTCCTGCCCTCCCCCCGATCCGACAAAGAGAACCAGAACCATCGGGACGAGGGCAACAAGCAAAAACCAGTAGCTTGATTTCCAATAGACCCGGTATGGAATTTTCCGGACTCCCAGCATGGCGAGGATGCCGATAAAAACAAACAGGATCTCCTTTTTCAGGAAGAAATACCCGTCCTGATACCGCTCGCGCGCCAGCACGGCGCTGGAGGAAAACACCATAACAAGGCCGATAAAAACCAGAAAGAGAGTGACAAACAGGAGATAGACGTCGAAGGGGCGGTATTCTTTTTTCCCCTTTTCGTCCCCTTCTCCTTCTATTCTTTTGCGCCTAAACAGAATACCCATTTTTTAAAGTCGTCTCCCCGTTCGGCGTAGTTTTTGTATCGGTCGAAACTCGAACAGGCCGGCGAGAGGAGCACCGTGTCCCCCGGCTCCCCGATCTCAAAGCTTTTTTGGACCGCCTCTTTCATCGTCTCCACGCGATGGATCGGCTTGACCGCAGAAAGGGAGGAGGCGATCTTGTCCCGCGCCTCCCCCAGAACGATCACCGCCTTGGCCTTCCCGCGAATCAACGGAATAAGCGGGGCATAGTCGCCCCCCTTGTCGCGCCCGCCGAGGATCAGAATAACGTTGTCTTCAAACGAGGCCAGAGACATGACCACCGAACCGACATTTGTCCCCTTGGAGTCGTCATAAAATTTTACACCCCGAAACGTTCCGATTTCCTCCAATCGATGGTGAAGCGTCTTGAATTCCTTGAGCGCCCCGGAGATTGCCGCCGGATCCACGCCGACCAGGGTTGCCGACAAAATGGCGGCCAGCATGTTTTCCTGATTATGGAGGCCCTTCAGAGAACAGGTTGAAAAGGGATACCGCATTTCCTTTGCAAGTCGGATAACCATATCCCCTCGATCGACAAAGCCTCCTTCATCAAACCGATTCACCAAGCTGAACGGAATTGCCTTGCACGGTGCCTCGCGCGCCATCCTCACGCAATACATGTCATCGGCGTTGTAGATAAAAAAATCGCCACCAGACTGATTCATGAAAATGCGCGCCTTGGCGCTCGCGTAGGCCTCCATATCCGGATAGCGCTCGAGATGATCGGCCGTGACGTTGAGCACGACGGAAATGACCGGATGAAAACACCCGCCAGTGGCGCCGCCACCGCCAGTGGCGCCGCCACCGATCGTCTCGAGCTGGTAACTGCTCGCCTCGACCACGTAATAATTCCGGGGGGGTTCGCCGACCGCGGTTAAAAGTGGAGAACCGATGTTTCCTTTAAGGCTCGAAGAGAATCCCCCCGCCTTCAGGATGTCGTGCAATAGCGATACGGTGGTTGATTTCCCATTCGTCCCCGTAACGGCTATGATTTTTCCCTGAAGAAAACGGGAGGCCAATTCCAGTTCACCCATGACCGGAATCGATCTCCTTTTGGCCTCATCGTTCCACGGCCGGGTCGGCGGAACCCCCGGACTGACAAAAACCCCTTTTAAATTCTCAAAGACCCCTTCTTCAAGCGCGCCAAAATAAAAACGGACGTCTTTTCCCTCGAATTTTTTTTTCGCCTTCCGAAAATTTTCCTCCGACAGCTCCTCCAGGCCGATCAGCGTCATCCCGCGACCGGTCAGGAAATCGACAAGCGCCATTCCGGTGACGCCGAGGCCGACGACGAGATATTTTCCTTTTGAAAGATCGTATGCCATTTATCTCAATTTCAATGTCGCCAGCGACAACAGAGCCAGCACAAACGAGATAATCCAAAAACGGACGATGATCTTCGGTTCCTTCCACCCTTTCAGTTCAAAGTGGTGGTGGAGCGGCGCCATCCTGAAAATCCGTTTTCCCGTGAGTTTGAACGAAATCACCTGCGTGATCACCGAAAGGGTTTCCAGGACAAAGATGCCGCCGATGACGATCAAAAGCATTTCCTGTTTCGTGATCAGAGCCACCACCCCCAAAAGCCCTCCCAACCCCAGGGCTCCCACATCCCCCATGAACACCTCCGCCGGCCAGGTGTTGAACCAGAGAAAACCGAGACAGGCCCCCACGCAGGCCCCACAAAGAATCGCCACCTCCCCCGCGTCGGCCACGTAGGGAACCTGAAGATAGCCGGCGATCACCGAGTTGCCGACGATGTACACAAAAAGGCCGTAGGTGATAAACGCCGTCATTGCCGGCACCGAGACAAGGCCGTCGAGGCCATCGGTCAGGTTCACGGCGTTGGCGCACCCTGCCACGACAAGGATGGCGAGATAGAGATAGCCGAAAGAGAGATCAGGCTGAAGCCCCTTGAAGAACGGGAAATGGAGTTTTGTGTCGAGCCCCAGGTACCCGTAGAGCCAGAGGGCCGCAATCAGACAGATGACCACTTCCAGAATGATCTTGTGCCGCCCCGGAAAACCTTTTGGATCTTTTTTGATCACCTTGCGGTAGTCATCCACGAACCCAATGACCGCCATCGACAGAAAAACAAAAAGACAGGTCCAGACAAAAGGGTTCGTCAATCTCCCCCACAAAAGCGCCGAAACACAGACCGCCGCGATCACCAGAACCCCCCCCATCGTCGGCGTCCCTTTTTTCCCCAGATGCGTCTGCGGGCCGTCGGCGCGGATGGCCTGATCGACCGATTTGCTTTTGAGGTAGGCGATCCACCTCTTCCCGAAGATAAAATAGATGAGCAGAGCCGTCAGCAGAGCGGCAAAAGTGCGAAAGGTGAGGTACTTGAGGACGTTAAACGGCCCAAAGACCTCACGCAGGGGATAGAGCAAATAATAAAGCATGTTTTATAAAAATTCCTTCTTTAAAAATTCCACAACCCGTTCCATCTGCGATCCACGCGATCCCTTGACGAGCACCACATCTCCCTTTTTCAGAACCGCCGTTAATTTTCGATTCAGCCCCTCTATGTCCGAAAAGGAATAACCATCCTTCCCCTTCCCGGAAAAGCCGTCAACCATCTCCGGGGCATGCTCCCCGAAAGCAAGCAAAAGATCGATCTGCGCCTCGGAGGCGGCAATCCCCGCAGAGCGGTGCAGACAAGACGCCTCTCTTCCCAACTCCCACATCTCCCCCAAAACCGCCACCCGACGCCGTTCGGGATACCGCTTAAAAAGGGCATGGAGCGCCGCGGACATCGAATCGGGGTTGGCGTTGTAGGCGTCGTTGATGACCGTGATGTCGTTTTTCAATTCGATCTCCTCCCCCCGCATTTTTGCCGGACGAAAGGTGTCGAGCGCGTCTTGAGCCTCTTTGGGGCTGATTCCCAATTCAAATCCGACGGCATACGCCGCCAGCCAGTTAAGAACATGATGCTCTCCAACCATCGGGAGCGTGAATATCGTCGTCTGTTTTGGATCGGTCACCGTCACACGCATTTTTTCCCCGTTATACTCCACCTCGTCCGCATGGATGTCGGCCGGCTTTTGACAGCCGAAGGTGATCTTTTTCGCCCGGGTGGAAAGTTTGGCAATGTTTGGATCATCCGCGTTGATCACGGCTACAGCAAAGACATTCAACCCTTCGAACAGCTCCCCTTTGGCCCGCGCGACCCCCGCGAGATCTCCCACTCCTTCGAGATGGGCGTGGCCGATATTGGTAATCAGGCCATGGCTCGGCCGCGCAATTTCCGTCAGGCGCGCGATTTCGCCGAAGGCGTTCATCCCCATTTCAAGAACCGCATACCGGTCAACGTCCGTGAGTCCGAATACGGTCAGAGGAAGACCGATCAAGTTGTTTAAGTTTCCTTCCGTTTTCAGCACTTTTCCTTTCCGGTTCAAGACGGCGGCAATCAGATCCTTTGTCGTCGTTTTGCCGCTACTGCCGGTGATGGCCACGACAGGGATATCAAACTGCCCCCTCCAACATTTGGCGATGTCCCCCAGCGCCCTTTGCGTGTCGGGAACATGGATCACGGGTAGGGGCGTCCGCCGCGACTTATTGGCGGACGCCTCTACGGAGCGCGATACCACCACACCACAGGCCCCCTTCGAAATCGCCTCCCTGATAAAATCATGTCCGTCAAACCGTGGCCCTTTAAGCGCCACATAGAGATCGCCGTTTTTTAACTTGCGCGTGTCGGTGCCGATGGAACGAATGACAATTTGGGCGTTTCCTCCGAGAAGTTTGCCCCCTGTGGCTTTGATAATTTCTTCGATCGTCAATTCCATCTATCGAAATGTCAAAGTTCAAAGTTCAAATGACAAAACAATTTCAAAACAACAATTTCAAATTTGACATTTGGCCTTTGACATTTCTTTGACATTTGAACTTTGTCATTTGGCATTTCCTAAAAACTTTCTCACCACCTCATGGTCTGAAAAATGAATCTTTTTGGTTCCAATGATCTGATAATCCTCATGTCCTTTTCCCGCTACCAGCACCACATCCCCTTTTTTTGCCAGTTGCAGGGCCAAGGCGATGGCCTTGGACCGATCAACCTCCACCAGATAACCTTTCTTTTTTACAAAAGACTTTAACCCTCCCCTTTTCACCCCCGGCAAAATTTCGTCGATGATCTTTTCCGGATCTTCCGTCCGCGGGTTGTCGGAGGTGACAAAACAGATATCCGACAATCGGGCCGATTCAAACCCCATTTTCGGCCTTTTGCCCCGGTCGCGGTCGCCGCCGCAACCAAAAACGGTGATAATGCGACCCCCCGGTGCAAGACGTTTCAGCTCGGTCAAAACCGATTTGAGCGCAGACGGCGTATGGGCGTAATCGACAAAGACAAACCGCCCGCGCGGATCGTCGATCCGTTCAAGCCTCCCCGGCACTCCTTTCAAGGCCGCAATTCCCTTTTCGATCGATTCGATTTCGCATCCCGAATGAAGCCCCACCATCACCGCCGCCATCACATTCAGCAAATTAAACCGTCCGGGCAGATTCGACCGGATGTGAATGGGGCCGCGCGCCGTTTTGAGTTCGGCCTCAAATCCATCGAGAGTCTGGCGATAACCGACGGGAAAGATGTCGTTTGATTTTTTAAACCCGTATTTCACCGTCGGAATTTTCAGCGATTCGCTCATTTCGGCCAGCCTTCTCCCGTGCACTCCTTCCGTGCAAATGATCGCCAACCTGTTTTTCTTGGCGCTCAAACGCAGATCGTGAATGAACAATTTTTGTTTCGACCGATAGTACTCCTCCATCGTTCCGTGAAAGTCGAGGTGGTCCCTGCTTAAATTGGTGAAAACGCACGAATTGAAGTGGCAGTTTTCCACCCGCCGGAAGATGAGGGCGTGGGAAGAAACCTCCATTGCGACGTTGGTGATTTTCTCGTGCCGCATCCGCGAGAAGAGACGCTGAAGGTCCAGGGATTCGGGGGTCGTCTGGGCGGCATCGAGGCGAACGCCTCCGAAGCGGTAGTTGATGGTGCCGGCAACACCGGTTTTCAACCCCGCCGCCTGTCCGATCGATTCGATGAGAAAGGTCAGCGTCGTTTTGCCGTTGGTGCCGGTGACGCCGGCCAGGTAAAACGACTCGGTCGGATGGGCAAAAAAGGCCGCCGCCAGATTGGCCAGCGCCAGACGAGCCCCCAAAACCCGAACTTGGGTTGGGACAATGTCCCTTGCTATTAAATTTTCAAAGAACTCTCCTTCAAAAATAACGGCTGTCGCCCCCTTATTGACCGCCTCTTCGACATACTTTCTGCCGTCGGTCTTCAGGCCTGGAACGGCGACAAACAAAAACCCGGGCTGTGCCTCCCGCGAGTGATAACAGATGCCCCGGATGGGGATCTCGGCCGATCCGCGAATTTCGTAGTGTCCCAGGGCTTGGAGTAATGCTGATAATTTCATTCATTTTTGAAATCCCCCCCAACCCCCCTTTAAAAAAGGGGGGCGAGGGGGGATTTAATATTTCGCCAACCGTTTTTCAGACGGAGGCACGCCGCCGTAGGCCAATGACTCCTCCGCTATTTTTTTGAACACGGGGGCCGCCACGAGGCCGCCATAGTGCACCGGCCCAGGGGTGTCGTAGACGACGTAAATCACATACTCCGGTTTGTCCGCCGGCACATAGCCGATAAACGAACTGACAAAGGCGTTCTCCGAATATTTTTTGGTCTTCGGGTCGACCTTTTGGGCGGTGCCCGTTTTGCCGGCGATGGAATAACCTTCGAGCTGGGCCAGCCCGCCGGTGCCGTCCGGCTCCACCACCTCCTTTAACATTCTTGTGAGGGCCCTTGCCGTATCCCCCTTCATCGTCCGGACAAGCTCCGTCGGCGTTTCTTCAAAAACCGTCTCTCCCGACGGGCCTGTCGCTTTTTTCACCAGATGCGGTTTCATCCGGATGCCATCGTTGGCGAGCGCGGAGTAGGCCGAGGCCATCTGGAGGCCGGAAACCGCCACCCCCTGGCCAAATGAGATGTTGCTCAAGTCGATATCCGACCAATTCTTGAGCGGCCGCAGGGCTCCGCCCGCCTCGCCGGGGAGGTCGAGTCCCGGTTTTTCTCCAAAACCCATTTTTTGAATCGTGTCGAAGAGGGAATTTTTTCCCGTCCTCTGCGCGATTTTGGTGACGCCGATATTGGAGGAAACCTTGAGAATCTCGGAGACGTTCAGAACCCCATAGGCGGCGTGATCGTGAATTGTCCTTTTTCCGATTTTATATTCCCCCCCTTCGCAATTGAAGGAATCTCCCGGTTTGACCCTGCCAGAATCGAGCGCCGCCGCCACCGTCATCGGCTTGAAGGTGGAACCCGGCTCGTAGGAATCCTGGACTGCATGGTTGGCCCAGTGTGATGGCGAATATTTCCAGTAGATGTTCGGATTGAGCGAGGGATAATTGGCCATGGCGAGGATTTCTCCCGTTTTGGGGTCGAGAACGAGGGCAAAGCCGCTTTTGGCATTGTGTTTTTTCGCCCCTTCCGCGAGATATTTGTCCGCGATGAACTGGAGATTCAGGTCGAGGGTGAGAGTGACGTCATGAGAACGCGCCCCGCCGTCAAACGGCGTGAAAAGGCGGCCTCTGGCATCCTTCTCTCCGACAATCCGCGTTGAGTCCGATTTCAGCCAGGGGTCGAGCGACATCTCAAGGCCGCCCAGGGCTTTTGCCTCGTATCCGACGGCACCGAGGAGGTTTCCCGCCAGTTCCTTGTTGGGATAAAACCGCTTGTATTCCGAGACGACCTCCACCCCTTTGAGTTTGAGGGAGGCAATGGCCTGCCCGATTTCCCTGTCGACCCTCCTGACCACCCATTCGAATTTTTTTTGCGATTGAATCTTCCGGTTGATTTTTTCCGGCGGAAGTTTCAACTGCGCCGAAAGAACGTTGACGACCTCTGTTGCGTCTTCGATCCGGTTGGGATGCAGGGCGATGGAGGCCACCTCTACATCCACGGCCAGCGGCTTGCCGTTGCGGTCGTAGATGGTTCCGCGTCGGGGAGACACGGGGAGGCTGGCCCTGTACTGGCGCGAGACAAGCTGGTCGACGCGGGTGTTTCCGGCAATCTGCAACTGGTAACTGCGAAAGAGAACAAGACCAAGAAGGCCGACAAGGCCCAAGGCGATGATAAAAATCCGGAATTTGATCCACTTGATGGGGGACATGCTCATAGGAAATTTAAAATTCAAAGTGCAAAATTAAAAATGAATGTACCTTAGTTTTGAATTTTTCATTTTAAATTTAAAATTTTTATCTGCTCCGGCCCGGGGGTCTGCATCTTCAATTTCTGCCGGGCAATGGCTGTAATCCTCCCCGGCGACTTCAGCATCGCTGTCTCGACATTGAGCCTTTTGCTTTCTTCCACAAGCGTATCGTTGCGGGACCTCAAGTTGTTGATGTCGTAGCCGTACTGTACAATCTGGACGCGCGACCAGATGTAAAACAGGCTTAATATCGCCATGAAGGCGACCAGAAAAAGGATCCGGAAGAGAAACCGCGTCTTGACGAAATCCTCTTTCGTGAACGCTTTTTGGTTCCGGACTATTTGTATTTTGGCCCCTTTCGGCCCGTATGTTGCTACTCGCATCATAGATTTCGCCCGCCAATACTTTGTGGCGGGCCAAACCCCGCGCTCAGGGCCGGCAAAGCCGGACCCTTCGCTTCCTTACTCTTGACTTTTTTCAATGACCCTCAACTTCGCGCTCCGACTGCGCGGATTATTTTTGATTTCTTCCACCGACGGCGTCACCGGCTTTTTCGTGACCGGATTCCACCCCTCTGTTCTCAACGCCAAAAATTTTTGCTTCACCTTCCGGTCCTCCAGCGAGTGAAAACTGATGACTGCCGCCCGCCCGCCCGGCCTTAAAACTTTGGGAATCGACTCGAGAAGCGAGTCCAACTCCTCCATCTCCCGGTTCACGGCAATCCTTAAGGCCAAAAACAGGCGTGTCGCCGGATGAATTTTCTGTCTTCGATAAAAAGGGCCAAGGGCCCTTTCTGCGATCAGCCGCAGTTGCTCCGTCGTATGAAGGGGGCCCTTTTCCCGCGACATCACGATCATGCGCGCCAGTCTTCGCGAGCGCCGCTCTCCTCCCAGTTGATAAATCAGATCAGCCAGTTCCTTCTCGGTCGACGTTGCAATCAGATCGTCTGCCGTTTGAGAAAGCCGCGGATCCATCCGCATATCCAGAGGCCCCCGGGACCATGTCCCGCCCTGGCGGAGGCCGCCTGCCGGCATGAATCCGATCCCCCGAGCCGGATCGGCCAGTTGAAGGCTCGAAACGCCGAGATCGGCCATCATTCCATCAACCGGCGTCAACTTTTTTTCCGTCAATATTTCAAAGAGCTCCGAAAACCGGGCATGAAAGATTTGGACCCGCGGGTCGTTTCCGAATTTTTCCTTCACCCCTTCGACCGCCTGCGGATCGCAATCGGCAACGACCAGGCGGCCACCGGCCCCAAGCCTTCTTAAAATCGCCTCTGCGTGTCCTCCTCCCCCCGCGGTGGCGTCCAGATACAAGCCATCGGGGCGGATGCGGAGAAGCTCGATCGTTTCATGAAGCAGGACACTGACATGCAAAAAATTTCCCCCCCTCCAATCACAACAACCTGTCTTCACCCTGCGTCTTCTTCAAAAAGCTCAAAATCGCCTCCGAGATGCTCGCGTAATCTTTAAGGCTCTGGTCGGCCCCCGCAAATTTGAGCGATTCGCGCAACTGGTCGCTCACATGGGCAATCTTTAAATCGCCGTCGTTCTGCCTTAGCTCTTCCGCCTGGCGCAGAAGGCTTCGCGCCGCCCGCAGATGGAGGTAATCCACGCGCGCCAGGTCGAGGACGATCTTCGTGTGCCGGCACTCCTTAAACGACCGGATCGCCTTTTCCAACAGCTCCATCTCCAAAAGCGAGAGATCGCCGTAGAGGTGAAGGATGGCAATGTCCGCGGCATTGGAGATATCAAACATGATTACAACCCCAGATCGGAGAGATTTTCCGCGTTCTCCGCGATCTTTTGCGACTTATCGAACTCGGAGGCCCAGCGGTCTTTGGCCCAGATTTCGATCCTTTTCGTCATGCCGACAAAAACAATCTCCCTGGAAAGCCCCGCGTAGTCGCGAAGCGTGGGGGGGATCAAAATCCGCCCCTGCTTGTCGATGGGGCATTCGGTGGCGGCCGAGATGAACATCCTTTGCAGGGCCTTGACCTCGCTCTTAAACTGCGGCAGGGAGGCCACCTTGTTTTCAATCACCTGCCACTCCGCGACGGGATAGGCCCACAGACAGGCGTCAAAGTTGGTGATGATAAGACGTTCGTCGTAGTTGGTGACCAGAATTTCGCGGAACCTTGAGGGGATGGAGGTCCGCCCCTTGTTGTCGATGGCATGCTCAAATCTTCCACGAAACATTTTAACTTGGGGGCCCCGCAAAACCTCTAAGGTTGCTACTCGCGCCCTTAAATTTTTTTGTCGGCTTTGCGATGGCCCCCAAACCCCCCGCTCGCCACTGGCAAAGCCAGATGGCTCGCTTATTGTCACCTCCCCCATTATTCCCACTTCATACCACTTTATGGGTAGATTAATCCATGGAAGGGATGAGTGTCAAGCTAATTCAAGGGGGGATTAACATCCTAACTATTGAAAATGACGTGAAATTTTTAACTTGCAAAGGCTCTAAAATCTTGGGAAAGTACCCTTGAAAAATTCTAGGCAACTTTTTTTATCTTTTGCCGATAATAGATACATGAGGCGTTTCACTTTTACTACTTTGATTTTATTGGCTTTTTGTTGGTTGGCCCCAGCCTGTGGCGGTTCGTCGGACAGTGAAAAGGCCACGGAACTCGAAAACCGGCTCTCGGGCAACACCTACAATGCGGTCGGCATCGAGGAAATCACCGCCCTTTTTGACGATTGTGAGGACGGGGCGCTGGATGAGGAAAATCCCGAGGTGGAAAACTTCGACATCACCATCTCGTTTGGCCCGGCGACCTACACCATGAACGTCGAGGGGGAAATCGCCATCGGCGGCTGGGAGGCCGTTGACGAAGATACGATTCTGATCAACACCAGCGAAGTCGAAGGGCTCGAACTGGACATTGATGTCGTCGAGACAACGATCTTTTTCGATCTCTCCGAAGACTGGTTGAGTCAAAATTGTTCCGGCGAAGAATAGAAATCCTCCTTCTCCAACCTCGATCTTTCTCTGTTAATCTGATACACATTCATGACATGACCTCCCACCGAAAAAAGGTCGTTGTCCTTGGCACCGGCTTTGCCGGTTTCAGCTTCGTCAAAAACATCGACACAAATTTTTACAAAGTCATCGTTGTCAGTCCACGGAACCACTTTCTCTTTACGCCGCTTCTCCCCAGTACAACCGTCGGAACCATCGAGTTCCGAAGTATCATCGAGCCGATCCGAAGCGCCCGCACCGAAATCGAGTATTACCAGGCCGCCTGCGCCGGAATTGATGAAACTCAAAACATCATCCATTGCGAGGCCCCGGATGGAAAGAAATTCGATCTCACCTATGACCAACTCGTCATCTCGGTCGGGGCGGTCAGCAATACCTACGATGTGCCGGGGGTGACCCGCTATGCGCTCTTTTTGAGGGAACTCTCCGATGCCCGGGCTATTCGCCAGAAAATCATCGAGTGTCTGGAACAGGCCGGCATGCCTAATCTGCCGACGCACGAGCAGGAACGTCTGCTCCATTTTGTCGTGGTGGGCGGGGGACCGACCGGCGTGGAGCTTGCCGCCGAATTGCACGATTTTTTGGAGGAAGATTTGAGCCTCTGGTTTCCCAATCTGTCGCAGGAGGTGACCATCACGGTTCTTGAAGCCACCGAAAAAATTTTGGGGAGTTTCGACGCCCGATTGGGGCAGTACGCCTTGAGGACGTTTCAACGCCAACGGATTGAGGTTCGCACCGGCCGGCTGGTCAAAGAGGTGCGGGAAAAAGAAATCGTTCTCCAGGATGGAAGCACCATCCCCTATGGCCTGTGCGTCTGGTCCACCGGCATCGGACCTGCACCGCTGATTGAAAGACTTTCCTTTCCCAAAAGCGTAAGCCGCAGGCTTCTGGTCGATTCGTTTCTTTGCCTGAAGGGATGTTCAAATATCTACGCCATGGGCGATTGCGCCACCGTCGAGAAATTGGAATTCCCCCCCACCGCCCAGGTCGCGCAACAGGAGGGGAAGTACCTGGCCAAAATGTTCAACCGGATGGCCAAAGGGAAAACTGTAAAGTCGTTTCGCTACCATCATTTTGGGATGCTGGCCTACATCGGCGGCAAAAAGGCGCTGGCCGACCTGCCGGAGGTCAAAGGACGCGGATTCGCCACCTATCTCTTCTGGCGATCGGCCTATCTCACACGGTTGGTAAGTCTGAAAAACAAGATCCTCGTTCTCTTCGACTGGTTTAAGACGCGGGCGTTTGGGAGGGATATCAGCCGATTTTGAAATCGGGCGTCGAACTCATCTCCTTCACATGGCGGCTCGTCTGTTTCCAGACGATCAAGCATCTTCAAGGCCACCTTGATGTTTCCTCTCTTGGCTCGTTTTTCAGAGGTTACTCCGTGGTCACCTCATTAATTGTAATATTTCTGCACAACACCGTTCCTTCATCTGGACCTGGAGTTGCAAGATCGATAATGGTAGCGCCTTTTTCATAATAAATGGTATGACCACCTGATTTAGTAATGAAAACAGCACCTGCTTCGACATAGACCGTTAGGGAACCAGATCCTCCACTATCGGCGACTCCACCAGTCTTTACTATTACCGTGCCTGATCCGCCCGCCTTTGCTACAATCCCCCCGTTTTCGACGAGAATAGTATCATGCAGGCCAGCTCCTGCGAGTATACCCCCATCCCCAACATAATAGCTTCCAGTAGCAGATTGAGCCTCATTATAATATGCGTCACTATATAAATCTCCAGCTACGAGCACAGTAGCACCATCCATTGTAAAGCTTACGCTACATTCAGCAGGTGTACCTTGGGCGCTCCCATTGTGGGAATAGGCCAAAAGAATGGTGAAAACCAAAAATCCCAAACCGGCTATCCATTGTTGCGTCTGTTTCATAAACATTCCTCCCTTTTATAAAAGAAAACCAAAAAATCGGCCGACTTTTCGACAGCCTCCGTAACTTCATGATGCAATTCTTGTACCAAAAAGGACAGAGAAGGGGAAAATCAATAAATTTTTATCAACTAAATGTTATCATTAAGAATTGTCCGTCATTCGCCCCCAGCCAAGAGAGAGAGAGAGAGACAAAAATAGTTATCATTTTGATTTTTTTCTCATTTTGAAACGCCAAATCTTTGACTCTGTTTTCCGGAGAAAACAGGTGAATTTATCCAGAATTCCGGAAAGCAGACGGAATCTCCTTGTAAAAAAAATGAATTATTCTATTAGAATAATCCGGAGAGAATAATGCCGAAACTGGCGTGCATTCTCTGGGACCAAGTCGAAAATGAAGCCGACGAGAGGTCGTTGACAACGGCATACCGGAGTTTAATTTCCTCGGAGACTCCCGATTTCGAAGCGCACTGGAGTGGCCTCACCCTGGTCCAGCGAAATCTCCTTAAAGCCATTGCTCTCTCTCCTGATTCTGTTCCCTACTCGAAAGAATTTCTAAAACGGTCTGGCCTTTCGCTGGGAGGAACCCAAAAGGCCCTGACTCTTTTGATTGAACGGGATTTGGTCGAAAAAACGGAAACGGGTCTTTGCCTGACCGATCCGATCATGGCGGTGTGGCTTGGCGGTCACATTTAACCTCCTAATATTCCGTTTTACTCGACCCGAAATGTCACCGCCTTCACAGTCACCACAATACTTCCCACTTTTTTCACCTTGACCACATACACACCGGCCGTTTTCAGATTGAAGAATTTCGCCAGATCGAGTTCGAGTTTCTTTGTCTCGCCCACGGCAGTCTTTACCGGAGTCCCATTCTGGCCCTTGGCCTCAAGGCGCATGCCTGCCGGACCGATCACCTCCAGCTCAACACCGCGGGGGGACAGCTCGACTTCGAGCTCCTTGCCCGCGGTGTTGGTGAAGGTGATTTGGAGGGTCACAGGAGAACCTGCCTGATAAGAGAAGGAGTCGGTCTTGACGCCGTTGGGGGGCACCGAAGTCTGACTGCTTGTTGCCCGCTCCTTGTC
>JACPFC010000095.1 GCA_016183175.1 Deltaproteobacteria bacterium | reverse complement strand
TCGTTTAACGCATGTTTGATCAGGTTGTAGACGTTCTTTTGATCAAAAATTCCGAATGGCTCACCCCTTCCAGCTCAAGGTTTTTGACATTCGGTGCTTCCTCCACGACGGAACAGGGGTAAGGGGAGACGCGGTCGTCTTTCGAGTAGATGGAATAAAGCTTCACCCTTTTTGGAAAGGGGCCGATTTTAAGTCGTTTTAAAAAGTCCGACATCGGCGTCATCTGCCGAATGCTCTTGAAGATCAGCGCCGCCGGGCTGAACAGCGCCAGCATCGCCCAGGGATTGCCGTTGTGGGGGGCGCCCAGGGTGATGAGCAATTTCACCCGACGGTCTCCCCCCAGCCTTTTTACATAGTAGGTGCCGATCAACCCCCCCTTTGAATGACTGATGATCGAAAGTTTCCCGCGGAAGCCGTATTTTTTGGTGAGCCGTTCGATTTTTTCGTCCACGTAGGCGGCCAGATCCTGAATGGCGTGGGTGTTGAAAGTTCCGAAAATCCCCCCGAGGTTGATGGAAAAAACGGTGTAGCCGTCGTTGTACAGACGGCGTTCGAGAATGGAAAAGGTTCTGCGCGTGGCGCCAAACCCGTAGAGCAGAAGCACCGGATTTTTGCAGTGCCGAAGATTCGCCTTCCGTTCAATCCGGTTGCCGCGCAGGGTCAGGGCCACAATCGTTCCCCAGCTCCTGGTGCGCCGCAAAACGCGCCGGGCAACCCTTCTTAACGCCGATATGGGCATGTCTATTTTTCATGGGGCCCTGCTCGGCTCGCAATGTTGCTACCCGCAACTTCTTAATTTTGCTCGCCTCGCAATAGCCCCAAACCCCGCGCTCGCCACGGGCCCACAAAGGCAAGCCTGGCTTGCCTGCGTAGCAAAGTCGAAGACTTTGCGGAGTCAAAAAGCCCGATGGCTCGCTTAATCAAATTTTATCTTATTTTGACGCGGCTTGTCAAATCTTTCGACTGGCTTAAAGATGGAACAGTTATTGGTCTTCCGACGATTCGGCCTCGTCAGGGTCCTGTTCCTCTTCAGGGAGGACTGTCATTGGAGTCGGCTGGGATGCCGCATCGATTTCTTCGTAGGAAACGTCTGCCGCGTTCCCGGCGTCGTCGGGGAGGGTTTTCAGGAATTTTTCGTACTCTTCTTCCTTCAGGACACCCTGTTTGAGGTATCTTTGCGCCGTGCGCGTGTCGAGGTATTTGAGATCGGGGGTTTTCATCGTGTTGTTTTTTCAATCTCCATAATCACCTTGCCGTTCCGGAAAATCCGGACGTCGCCGGTGGATTCCGATATAACAATGGCGATGGCGTTTGTCAACGCGGTGATCCCGGCGGCGGCGATGTGACGGGCGCCGAGACCGCGGGGGATTTCGGACTCGTCGGTGGCGGCCCCCAGGTATCGGCCGGCCGTAATGACCTCGCCCTCGCCGGAAATGACAAAGGCCCCATCGAGGGCGGAAAATTCGCGGATCGTTTCCTTCAGGGCCGGGTTTAAAAGATTGCGTTCCTCCTCCTCGTATCCCTTGAAGGGGTTCATGATCATCTGCTTGGAGAGTTGCATCACCTTTTCTTCGTCCCCCAGGACAAAAATGGTGCCGATCGGCTTTCCCTCGCGCCCCTTGTTGGCCAATTCGATTGCGAGATTCAGGGCATGCTCGAAGACGGCCGGCTTGACCGTTTCGGGGATGTCGGCAAAATCGGTGCCGGTGATGATCTCCGACTCCCCGCCGATTTTGAAGGTCAAAAGAATATCAAGCTGTCCCAGTTCCGCCTTTCCCCCCAGAAAGACAAGGATGTCATCCGGCTCCACCAGTTTGGCCGAGATGGCCAGGATGACCGCCACCTTGATCATCCCGATGCGCCCGAGGGCGAGCTTGGGGAGGGTGATGATCTGCCCGCCGGCGGTTTTGCCTTGCCACCTGGTGGCTTCCGTGGGGGGATTTTTCTTTTTGGTGACCAGAATGATGCTTAATCCCTTGGGAAGAACCTCCGGGATCAGGTTGTCTTCCACGGCGTCGATGTAGATGAAAAAGTACTTGGCCTTTGCCCCCTTCGCGGCCTCGAGGGCGGCCCGGATCATCGCCTTGTTCTTTAAGCGGATCGCCTTGGCCTTTTCGGCTGTTGGATCTTTAGCGGGCATTGTTCTCTTTATATCTGATGGATTTTGGAATAAGACCTGGAAACCGCGTTGGCGAATGTTTTGTCCAAGGTCCACAATTCGGCCTTTCGCGCCATGGCCAGAGCCAAATAGCAGGAATCGTAAATTGTGGGAAGGCGATATTTTTTAGCCAGCTGGTAGGCCGAATACAGCATCTGGCTTGAACCATCGGTTTCAATTTTCAGTTGAAACGCGCCTTCAAGCGACTGGCCGGCCCATTTTTCGGTTCTTTCTTTCATAAAAACCTTTCGCCGGATAACCGACGCGATCTCATAATAAAAGAACGACGGGGCCACCAGATTTGCCCCTGTCTCCTTCCACTCCCGCATTTTTCCCGTGATCCGATCCTTTTGGCGCTCATCCAAAAAGAGGGCCAACAGCAGGCTTGCATCAAGACAGATATCGGTCATCGGCCGGCCTCTAAACGGATTTCCCGCAAAAGATCAACGGATGTTTTTTCTTTTTTCCGCTTTCTGGCCGGAAAGCGCTCGTGTATTTTTTTAACGGTCGATAAAAAGAGATCCATCCCTGAAGCAACGGTGTCCTTTTTTTTAAGCGCCTGAAAATCCTGAAAGGAAATGACGACCGCAACCGGTTTTCCCTTCTTTTCGACAATGACCGGTTCATGGCCGTAAATGGCGCGCCCCAGAACATCGGCGAACCGGTTTTTTGCCTCGGTGGCGGAAACAGCGGCCTGTCTTGCCTGTCTCATAGTAAAAGCTATTTTAGCCAAAATAGCTAAAATGTTCAAGATAAAACTTCCTGTCTGGAATAACCCCGGTTTCGTCTCTCCCCAATATCGTTATTTACCTCTTTAACTTTTTGAAGTAAACAGTCAGGGAATGTCCTGGAAAACATCGATTCTCGTTCTGACTGTCTGCGGGCAGTTCCTCTGTCTGCACCCCTCCCTGGCGTTCCAAAAGGGGGGGAACGAGAGCGATCCGTTCACCGTCATCTACGATGAAGGGCCGGTTCCAGTGACTCCTGGTAAAAGTTACACCTTCTCCGTCACCCTTCAGATCCCCGACGATTACTATCTCTACGCCGAAAGCGCCGACCTCCTCCTCGAAAATCCCGACGGCATCGTCCCCGGCGATCTCCAAAAACCGGAAGGGGTGAAAAAAGACGATCCCTTCTTTGGCCGGGTGACCGACGTCTATTATAACGAAGCGGTCATGGAGGTCTCGCTCCAAATGCCTCCGGACGCATGGACGGGGCAAAAAACCGTTTCGGGAAAAATTCAGTATCAGGGGTGTTCCGACAAACTCTGCTACCGCCTCATGCAGTTGCCGTTTGAAGTCGCCTTCACGGCCGCGTCAATGCCTCAAACAACCGAAATCAAAAAGGGGTGGTTTAAGAGTCTGGCCTCGCTTGTCCGCGAGAGGGATTTTGGCCGGATCACGGCGAAGGGGATATGGCTTGCCCTTCTGGTCGCTTTTATCGGCGGTCTTTTGACCGACCTGACCCCCTGTGTCTGGCCAATGATCCCGGTGACGCTGGCGATTATCGGCATCCGCAAAGACCGGAATTTTTCCCATAATCTTCTGGCAGTGGGGGTGATGGTTCTGGGGATGAGTGTCATGTATTCGATTTTGGGACTGCTGGCGGCAGGGGCCGGAAAGAGTCTTGGGTTCCTGTTTCAAAATCTTGTCTTTCTCATTCTTCTGGAACTGGTTCTTGTCTTCATGGCCCTTTCTCTTTTTGGGTTGTTTGATCTTCGTCTCCCCGCCTCTCTGCAGGCGCGGCTCGCCAAAATTCCCTCCACGGGTTATCGGGGCATCTTTTTTGTCGGCCTGACCATGGGGCTTTTTGCCGCCCCCTGCGTGGGGCCGGTGGTGGGGCCTCTTCTTGTTTTCGTGGCCGCCACCCGCGATCTGGTGCTTGGTTTTCTCCTCCTTCTTTTCTATGCGCTGGGGATGGGGGTTCTGTTTCTTGTGCTGGGTGCCTTTGCAGGGGCGGTCAAACTGAAAATCGGTTCGGGGGCCTGGAATGCATGGCTTAAAAAAGCCCTGGGGGTTCTGATGATCCTTGTCGCCGTCTATTATGGCCGGGTGATTTACGGCCAGATGACGGCGGTTGGTCCTCCGCAGAATGGCCTCTGGATCACCTCGCTTGACGAGGGGATGGCCCGCGCCGCCAAAGAAAAAAAACCGGCGATCGTCGATTTTTTTGCGCAGTGGTGCCCCCCCTGCCTTGAGCTCGATCGTCAGGTCTGGAGCCGTCCCTCCATCCGCGAAACGCTCTCCGAAAAATGGGTGGCGGTGAAAATCGACTGCACCCGGGACACCAAAACCTGCCACGAGGCGGTGGAGCGCTTCAAGGTGATCGGCTGGCCGACGGTCGTGTTTCTTGACCGTCTGCAGAAGGAGGCCGAAAAAGAGAGGCTGGTTGGAGAGGTGGTGGACGAGCGGGAGATGACGGAGATTTTGAATCGGGTTGAAGGGGAATAATGCAACTCATCGGTCTAAGACAGGCGCTTCTCGATGAAATGAAGCTCCCCGATTTCAAGGGGAGGCATCTCTTTATCGCCCGGCTCCGGCTGATTATTTTTCTTCTCTGCTGGCTGTTGTTTCTTGTCTTTTTTCCCGGCATCTGGAGGAGCGCCCCGTTTGTGCCGTTGGTGTTCAACCTCGGTTTTCTTGTCACCGCCCTCTGTTACGGAAATATCCTGAAGGGAAAACAGATTCTCCCGATGGTCGGGTTCGAGATTCTGGCCGATATCGTCAGCCAGACGGCGCTCATCTACCTTCTGGGGGCCGACTCCGTGGTGGTCTTTCTTTTTTACGGCATGTATGTCATCGCGGCGGGTTCCTTTTTCGGCTATCTGATGGCTCTGCTTTCCGCCACGATGGCCCTTGTCTCCTACTGCGGGCTTCTTGTCCTTTTGCAGTTGCAGATTGTCGCGCCGTTTGTTTTTCCCGGCGTCCGGACGGCGTTTTCACAGGTGAAGGATTTCGGCTATTTTTTCAACCTCACCCTTCTCCCGCTGGCGCTCGGCATCATTGTCTATGGGGCCCGCATCGCCCACTATTTTTCAAAAATCAAGGAACGCGCGCTGGAAACCCGGAATGTCCAGCTTTTGGCCCTGAACCGCATCGGCTCCACCATCCGCCGGGCGATGAATCTGAAGGCGGTCATCGATCAGGTGTTGAAAGGGGTGATTGCCGGGCTCGGGTTCGACGTCTGTTTTCTGGCCCTGTTGTCGCGTCACGAGGAAAAGGTGGTCTTTTATGTCCCGGAGGGGAACGAATTCACCGTCCGGATGGAGGAGATGCTGGGCTTTAAGATGCTGGATATGTTTCTGCCGCTCAACACGGTTGAAAATTCCGCCTATCAGTCGATCCTTAAAAACCGGGTGATCATCCGCAACGATTTTACCGAACTGACGCGCGGGCTGGTTCCCGAAATTTCCGGAAGAAAGACGGTGGCCATCCAGCAGGCGCTGGGATTCCGGAAATTCGTGATCACCCCGCTGGTGGCGGAACGAAAGGTTGTGGGGGCGCTTATCGGTGCCTCGCGCAAGGAATATGTGGAGGAGAGTGTTGTCGACACGCTGGACAATTTCGCCAACCAGGCGGCGATGGCGCTGGAATCGGCGCAGTTGATCGAGGAGCTTCAGAATAAAAACATCGAGCTTCAGGAGGCCAACAAGATCAAGTCGGATTTTTTGGCCATCATGAGCCACGAACTCCGGACGCCGCTGACCGCCGTGATCGGGTTTTCGGAGATTCTTCTGGAAGGGGTTTTGGGCGAATTGAACAGGGAACAGAAGGATTCCCAGCAGGAGATATTGAAAAACGCCGAAAATCTGCTTCATCTCATCAACAGCATCCTCGATCTGGCCAAGGTGGAGGCGGGAAAGATGGACCTCTCGGCCGAGCCGTTTGACGTGAGTCATGTGATTACGGAGGTGCAACAGACGGTTGCCCCGCTGATCACGCGAAAAAATCAGGAGCTGGTCACAAACGTCGGCCCCGATCTGCCGAGGCTCGTGGCCGACCCCCGCAAACTTCGGCAGATCCTCATCAATCTGGTGGGGAACGCCATCAAATTCACCCCCGACCGCGGACGGATCGAAGTCTCGGCCTCCTATTACAAAAAAACGGACGTTCTGGCCGAGGAATTTCAGCTTAAAGCCCGCCGCTTTTCGGGCACGGGGGTTTTTCGCATCGCCGTGAAGGATTCCGGCATCGGCATCAAGCCGGAACATCTGGCCCATATCTTCGACATCTTTTCGCAGGTCGATTCCACCTTCACCCGCAAGTATCAGGGCACGGGCCTTGGCCTCGCCCTGACCAAGCAACTTGTTGAACTGCACGGGGGTATCATCGCCGTGACCAGCGAATTCGGCAAGGGCTCGGAGTTCAAGTTTCTTTTGCCGGAGAGAATTCCCGGTACCCAAGAAGGGAGTAGTTGAATACATATAATTATAATAATTTTACATAAAATTTAAAAACATTTTAAATTCATATAGTTATTATTAAAATTGTATACATATGAATACTTAAAAGTTTATAATCCATTGTCAGGCCGACACAGAGGCGGTATCATGGGCCCATGAAAAAGGGGTCCGGGCAGATACGGCTTTTCGATTACCTCGATTATCGGCAATTCCTGAAAGACTGGTATGCCGAGGCCAAACGGGCCCGGGGCTCTTTTTCGTTCCGCGCCTTTTCGAAAAGGGCCGGATTCACTTCTCCCAATTTTCTCAAACTGGTGATGGATGGGGAAAGAAATCTCACCGAAGACAGCCTCTCCAAATTCGTGATCGGGTTGAAGTTGAACAAGCAGGAGGAGGAGTTCTTCCGCAATCTTGTTTTTTTCAACCAGGCGGTGGAGGAGGAAAAAAAGGCCCTTTATTATGAACGCCTCATCCAGTCGCGCAAATTCAACCAGCTGAAGCCCATCCAAAAAAGTCAGTATGAGTACTGTTCCACCTGGCATCATTCGGTCATCCGGGAGCTGGTGGCCTCGCGCGAATTCGATGGAACCCCCGAATGGCTCGCCCGGCGCATCTCGCCCCCCATCACCGGGGCGCAGGCCAAAAAATCGCTCGAGGCGCTGGAGAGGCTGGGGTTCATCGCCCGCGAGGGGGGGAGCTGGAAGCAGACAAGCGCCATTGTCTCCACCGGCGCGGAGGTAGCCTCGCTTGCCCTTTTCCAGTATCATCTGGAAATGCTCGATCTGGCAAAACATGTCATGCATACGGTTTCTGCCCAGAAAAGGGATGTGAGCGCCCTGACGCTGGGGGTGAAAAAGGAGAGGATATCCGAGCTGAAAAAGAAGATTCAGGAATTCAGACAGGAAATTTTAAAACTGGTTTCGACCGATTCCGATCCCGAAGAGGTGGTTCAACTGAACATCCAGATGTTTCCGCTGACGCGGTCAGTTGAAAGGCATCAACAATGAATATGCGCATCGAACATTTTGTCTTTATTGCATTTTGTCTTTTTGCCGCCTGTGCGGAAAACGAGGGGGGTTCCGAATTCGGCAATCCGTCCCGGCCGGTGATGGGCACCGTTGTGGATGGAGGTGGCGGCTCTGACCTCAAGAAACAGGCAGGCGACTGTCCGGCCGACACCGTTTCCGCCGTCGATTCCCGGGGCAACACCGCCTCGGCCTCCGTGGATTCGGTGTGCGATTTCGATCTCGATCTTACCCCCGGCAAGGCCTACTTTTTGAGCTTCACCCTCGACGGCGATTTTGTGGCGATCCTTGTCGTCCAGAACAGTCTCGCCACCCTTGAGTCGACCGTCTTTTATCTGGCGGATGGCGCAGATCCAGTCGATTTGGGTGAGATTCTGATTGCCGACGGTGAAGGGAGACCCACGAATCAACCGGCCGGCCAAAGCGATCGGAACGGTAACGGTGTGAATGATTTTGATGATGACGATGATGACAACGATGGACATGGCGATGATGACGAGGAAGATTGCGACCTCGACGGCTTCCTCGACGATGACGATGAAGACGAGTCGGACTGCGACGAGGAAGAGGATGAAAACGGCGAGTCCGGCGGGGAAGGCGATATTTTGCAGGTCGATCCGCGGAGTGGAGAAACCAACGTCGGCCTTTCCGAGGAAGTTGAAGTCCGCTTCGACTGCGACCTCGATTCTTCCACGGTGACCGCGTTGTCGTTTGTGGTTGAATCATCCTCGGACACCATCGCCTGCGAGTTTGAATTTGAGGGGGATGAGCTGACCTGCGAGCACGAAGATGACGATTTTGAGGCAAACACCGTCTACACGGTGACCCTTGACGGGATCGAATGTGAAGGGGGAACCGCCGTGGAGACAAGATCGTGGTCGTTTACGACCCGAAGCGAATAGAGTTGATCTTTTTAACCAAACAGGTGTCCGGGTGCCGACCGATACCGGCCGGCACGGCGGCACTCGAGGCCCTGTTTCTCATAACGGAGGAAATATGAAGTCACTTAAACAGACACTATGGTTGCTTGCGGCTGGTACGTTTATTCTTGCCGGCTGTAGCGGATCGGGTGGAGGCGGCGCCGGAAGCACCGCCGATACCGACGGAGGCCCGGCGACGGCCAGCTTCTCGGTCCAACTGGCGGCGGGAAGTCCATCCGCGCTGACAAAGGGGCTTTCAGCCGAAGAGGACGGCGATGAATCGGTTGAAACCGCCGATGCCTCGTCCGGCGTGATCGTCCTCACGTCTGCCCGGGTGGTTCTGGACCGGATCGACCTGAAATTGCCCGAAGGCGAAGACTGTGATACGCTCGAATTCGCCCTCGAGGACGGCGACTGCGGCGCCTCGAGTGAGGACGATGCCGAAGACGATGTGGAAGAAGACGATTCTTCGGAAGACCTCTCGTCCCTTCTGAATGAGGAGGACGATGGGGAGGACGATGACGCCGAAGATGAGGACGATGCCGAGGATGAGGCCGAGGACGACGATGACGACGCAAGCGAAAATGAGGATCACATCCGCATCGAAGGGCCGTTTGTCGTTGATATGATGACCGGTTTGGCTACACCGTCCTTGACCGATGTCACCGTTCCCTCCGGCAACTACCGGGAGATTTCGCTACGACTTCATGATCTGGACGAGGACTCAACGCTGGTGGAGGCCGGCGACGAGCTTTTGGGGAACAGCATGGATGTCGGCGGAACCTACAACGACGAAACGACCGAGAGGAGCTTTAAAATCGTGATTCAATTCGACGAACACATCCGTTACCGCAGTGATGCGGGCTTCGATGTGGCCGAATCGGCCGATGTCAACGCGATTGTCGTCTCGCTCTCGGTTGCCGACTGGTTTGCCGGCATCGACCTCGGCGCCTGCCTCGACAGCGGCAATCCGGACGTGGCGGATGACGGCACCTATGTCATCAACGAAGAAAACGATGAAGGGGATTGCCAGTTCACCGACGAACTGAAGCGGGCGATCAAGGACTCCGGATCGGTTGACCGCGAGGATGACGACGACGAAGACGACGATGAAGCGGAAGACGGAGAAGACGAAGACGAAGAAGACGATGACGATTCGGAGGATGAGGAGGACGAAGATTAAAAATTGACAAGAAAAGCTCCAAGAGCATAATGAGCGCCTTCTGCATGCGTAAAAAGCAAAAAAATCCGTTTTGCTTGAGCGGTGCGCTGGCGCTCTTTCTTTTTCTTTTGTGCGTCGGAAACGCCTTTCACTGGCACAAAAAGGGAGAGGTCAGGCACGGCGACAGTTGCGCCGTCTGCGCGGCGGTTTCGCAGTCCAGGTCCGCCGTTGTCACGCAACCTCTTCAACTCGGCCCCCCCTGCTTTAGCAAAACTTTATTTCATCAGAATAAAGAGTCGGTTGCCGTCGCGTCTCTTATCTCCACCCCTCCGTCCCGCGCTCCCCCATCCGTCTGATTCAAAATCATATCCTGTTGTTTGAGTCACTTTTTGATGGAGGAGAATATGCTTCGTCTTATCCTTTTTCTGGGAATGCTGGTTATTCCCCTATTGGTCCAAGCCCAAGAGCCCGATCAAAACACCGGACAGATCGGCCCGTTCAAATATCAAAAGCCGTCAGGGGCGGCATCGAAACTGATTCCCGATATTTCGGTGATCGGGACTTTTGCCGGCGGTTATTTCCGGGATGACCCCGGTCACGATCTCGGCGAAAACCCGTCGCGCACCGGATTTAATTTTCAGGGAATCGAGCTGGCCCTCCAATCGGTGGTCGATCCGTATGTGCGCGGAGATGTCTTCATCCTTTTCAAGGAGGAGGGGGTGGAGGTGGAAGATGCAACGGTTACGACTCTTTCGCTACCCCTTAATTTGCAGATCCGGGCCGGAAAAATGCTGGCCAAATTCGGTCGGCAAAATCCCCAACATCTGGAACAGCTCAATTTTGTCGATTATTCGGGAACCAACCGGCATTTTTTCGGGGACGAAGGGTTTTCCGAACTGGGTGTGGAACTGTCCGTTCTTTTCCCGACCTCCTGGTTTTCCGAACTTACCTTCGAATTCCTGCAGGGGGAAAATGAGGGGAACTTTGACGGGACGCGGAAGGGGGATTTCGCCTACCTGGGGCACTTGACCAACACGTTTGATCTTGCCCGGGACCTCACCATGCAAACGGGGATCAGCGGGGTGTTCGGTTTTAACGCGTCGGGCACGGGAAATCTGACCGAAATCTACGGCGCCGATCTCTATTTGCGGTGGAAGCCCTCGGTCCGGCGCGGCCTTAAATGGCAAAGCGAATATTTCCTGAGTCGTCGCACTGCGGCGGTCGGCGAGGAAGTTGAGGGGGGTTTCTATTCGCAACTGGTCGGCAAGTTTGCCCGCCAATGGGAGGCGGGAATCCGGTTTGAAAAGATCGGCATTCCCGATGAGGGTTTCAGCCGGTGGTCGCTCTCGCCGGAGATCACCTTTGTGGCCACGGAGTTTTTTCATTTGA
The DNA here is from genome assembly GCA_016183175.1 of Deltaproteobacteria bacterium. Taxonomy (NCBI): domain Bacteria; kingdom Pseudomonadati; phylum Myxococcota; class Myxococcia; species Deltaproteobacteria bacterium. Next base: position 2,049 of record JACPFC010000095.1, on the reverse strand, counting down.
AAGGGCAATACAATTTTGTCGATATCGCCGGAAATCCGAAAAAACAGCACGAGGCTTTTCTGCAACTTCAATTCAACATGGGAGTACATGGGGCGCATGTATTTTAATTTTATGAAAAAATTTATTTTGCTTTTGATGCTTGCAATATTTCCTTTGTCTGCCAACGCCAAAGTCAATATCGTCACGACTACTACCGACCTCGCCGCCATTGCGCGCGAGGTCGGGGGTGAGCTCGTTTCGGTGGAAAGTATCTGCCGGGGAGACCAGGATCCTCATTATCTGGAACCGAAGCCGAGCTACGTGGTTAAAATGAACCGCGCCGACCTGTTTGTCGAAGTCGGCCTGGATCTGGAGATCGGCTGGTTGCCGGTTTTGATGACGCAGTCGCGGAATCCAAAGATTCAGCGGGGTTCCACGGGCTATCTGGACGCCTCCCGGGATATTCCGGTGATTGAAATCCCGGCGGGAAAAGTCGACCGCTCGATGGGGGATATTCATCCCTTGGGGAATCCGCATTATTGGCTTGATCCGCGCAATGGCCTGATCATTGCCCGGGAGGTTGCCGACAAGTTATCTGTCCTCGATCCCGCCAATCAGCCGGCTTATCGAGACAATCTGGCTACTTTTGAATCGCGCCTCAAAAGCCGGATTGCGGCATGGCAAAGTTTGGCGGCCTCTTTGCGCGGCAAAGATATCGTCACGCACCACAAGGTTTTTTCTTATTTTGCGAATTGGCTGGGAATAACAATCGCCGACGTTATCGAGCCGAAACCGGGCATTCCCGCGCCACCGTCGCACATTACCTCTCTAATCGACCTCATCAAATCGCGGCAGATCCATTTGATTGTCTCCGAGAATTATTATGATCCCAAGCCATCGTGGGAGTTGGGGAAGAAGACCGGGGCAGTGGTCCGCGATTTGGCGACATCGGTTGGTGGAGAAACGGGAGTGACGACGTATGAGGGATTGTTTGATTACCTGATTGGAGAACTGAAGGGGGCCTTATGAACAACGAATTTCTTTTTTTGCTTCCCGCTTTTGTTGCCTGTCTGGTTTTGACCGGAATCCACACCTACCTGGGAATCCACGTGATCGCCCGGGGCGTGATTTTTGTCGACATCGCCCTGGCGCAGATTGCGGCGTTGGGGATGACGGTGGCCCTGCTTCTCGGTTTTTCGCTCGAATCCCAGACCGCCTATTTTTTTGGCCTCGGCTTCACTCTGGCGGGGGCCTGTTTTTTTGCCTTTTTTCGCGACGACCGCCTCCCCGAAGAGGCGTTGATCGGAGTGAGTTTTGCCGCCAGTTCCGCTTTGGCCGTTTTGATCGCCGATCGCATCCCGCACGGTTCCGAACATTTGAAGTTCATTCTTAACGGAAACATCCTTTGGGTCGGGTGGGGGCAGATACTCAAAACCGCCGTCATCTATTCCGTCCTCGGTTTTTTTCATTACCGTTTCCGCCATCCGTTTCTTCTGGTCTCCAATAATCCCGCCGAGGCCCGCAAACAGGGCTTGAAGCTCTGGCTGTGGGATCTGTTTTTTTACTCGTCCTTCGGCCTGGTCATTACCAGTTCGGTGCAGATGGCCGGAATCCTTCTGGTCTTTTCGCTTTTGATCGTCCCGGCCCTGATTGCGTTGCTTTTTACCGATCGTTTGAAAACGAGGCTGGTTGTCGGATGGATTCTCGGAACCGTGATCAGCGGGGGAGGCATTGCCGCGTCGTACGCCTGGGACCTGCCGACCGGCGCGGCGATTGTGGCGGCCTTTGGAATTACGCTGGCGGGGGCTGTTGTCATCCGGAAGGCCAACTGATATTATGACTCAATCGTGTCTTTCAATTATTCCCGAAAAGGTTTGACGGGCCTGTTTCCTCTGATTGCGGCGCTGGTTGTCTTTATCGCGATGAGTTGCAGTGGGGGGAGCGGAGGGGGAGATGGCGGTGATTCCACTGACGATACCGAAGACGGCATGGGAATCGGCGGGGCGGATGACGACACATCCGATCCGGGCCTGCCGGCGGTAAAAGTATCCTTTGAAGAGGCGCTTACCC
>JACPFC010000094.1 GCA_016183175.1 Deltaproteobacteria bacterium | reverse complement strand
TTTTTTGACCGCCATCTCTCCGGCGTCGGTTCTTACGAGGTTGTTTTTTCCTCCCAAAAACCGGGCTGGGAGGTGGCCCGCGATCCCGCCGTCTTGGAGGAGATCGACCGGTTTGGTCAATCAATGCTCAAAAACGGACATACGCGGAAGGTACAGGGTCCTCTGGGTTATCTGAAGAAATTGAATCAGGCGTTTCACGAGGGGAAAAGCGAATTCTACCGTCTTCCCGACACAAAGGAGGGGGTGGCCCAGCTTTTTCTGCTGGCCGAAAGCTCCGGAGAGACCGAAATCGGCCAGTACAAATCGTCGAGGCTGAAAACCGCTTCAGGCCGCTTGGTATCGACGTGACATTGACCGGCTACGGGCCGCTCTGGATCCGCCTGGACAACGACATCCTTGTCAGCCAGATTTACAGCTTTCTGATCGCCTTCGCCGTCGTTTCGGTCCTGATGATGTTCTTTTTAAAAAGCTTCAAGGTGGGTTTGCTAAGCATGATTCCCAATGTTCTGCCGATTCTCTACACGATGGGGCTGATGGGTTTTGTGGGGATTCATCTGAACGTTTCCACGGTCATGATTGCGGCGATCACCGTCGGCATCACCGTGGACGACACCATCCACTACCTCGTCCGTTTTGGCGATGTGGTGAGACGCGAAGGGGATTACAGAGGCGCCATCCGTCAGGCCAACCGGTCGGTGGGAACCGCCATCCTTTTCACCTCGCTCATTCTCATGGGGGGATTTTCGGTGATGTGCCTCGGTTCTTTTATCCCCTCCATTTATTTCGGGAGCATGACGGCGCTTACCCTCTTTTTGGCCATCCTCTGCGAAATCTTTTTGACGCCGATCCTCCTTTTGTGGTTTAAACCGTTTAAGGCGGTTGTAACCATTATTTGATTTATCGCATTAAACCCGCCGGACAGGGGATTGTCGGTCGGAAGCAAAATTGAGATAATGAATTGTTTTGATTACCCTTCTTAAAAAAGTTCAGTGGTTTACCCTGCCGTTCCTCTTGCTGACCGTGTTCATTGCCTTTGGAGGGCTGGCTTTTTATATTCCCCGCTACGGTGTTCACCCTCTTGAGCCGATAGTCTGCGCGGTTTATGTCTTCATTATCGCGATGGTCGTTTCGGGTGGCTACCACCGCTATTTTGCCCACAAGACCTTCCAGTGCCATCCGATCTTGAAGGTTTTTTATCTGATTGTCGGCGCCGCCGCCTTTCAGCAGTCGGCGTTGGTGTGGGCTTCCGATCACCGTTTTCATCATCGATATGTCGATACCGACAAAGACCCGTACAATATCAAAAAAGGATTCTGGTGGGCCCATATCGGCTGGCAATTGGCCAAAGACCCCGAATCCCGCTCAACCCTCTTGGACAATGTGCCCGATCTGGCCAAAGACAAATGGGTGATGAGACAACACAAATACTGGATCTGGGTTTCCATCCCTCTTGCCTTCGGTATTCCTCTGCTGATTGGACTTTTGATCGGTCGGCCGATGGGAATGTTGTTGTGGGCGGGGATTTTGCGGATTGTGATCACGCATCACACCACCTTTACCATCAACTCGGTGGCCCACAAGTTTGGCGCCCAGCCTTACAGCGACGAAAACTCGGCGCGCGATGTCTGGTGGTTGGCCCCGCTTTTGTGCGGCGAACACAATCATAATTATCACCACCGCTTTCAGGGGGATTATCGAAACGGCGTCCGCTGGCACCATTACGATCCCACCAAGTGGGCCCTCTGGCTTCTCTCGCACACTCCGCTGGTTAAACAGCCTCATCGGACGCCGCCGCACCTCATTTTGAAGGCGCGCCTCGAAATGGATTTAAAAAGGCTGGAACAAAAACTGAAAACGGCCCCAAGAGAATTCTGGATACCGCTGAAAACACGTCTGATCGGCATGCGAAAGATGCTGGAAGAAACGGCGGAGCTTTCATAATTCTCTTTGACCTCCCTCCAATTTTGTTTTTATGATCCTGGCCGTATCCGGAGCGAAAATCCTCATGCGCCGAACATTCATCATTCCATTCATCCTTTTTTATCTGGTCGCCGGTTTTTTTCTTCCGAAGGCCAAAGCCCAGGATGGGACCGATAAACAGCACGAGGTCTATATCGGCGTCTATATGAACCAGATTCCCTCTTTGAGCCTGAAAGACAATCAGTTCACGGCCGATTTTTGGATATGGTTTCGCTGGAAGGGGGACGACATCAAGCCGGTGGAGAGTTTCGATCTGGTGAATGGCCACATCGAGTCCAAAGAGTCGCTCTACGAGGACCGGATTGA
>JACPFC010000093.1 GCA_016183175.1 Deltaproteobacteria bacterium | reverse complement strand
CTCCTTCAAGTATTTTAACCGCAAATCGGGATTTTTGCCCGCAGGAAATCGATGGTCGATCTTTACCGTCAACCGGCTGTCTTTGAAACGGATCGCGCCAATGTTATGGGTCTGTCCTTCTTTGCCGCTACGCGACAGAAACTTGAGGAGACATTCGGCAACACCGGCAAAGTCCCCTCTCATCACCCCCTCCCTTATTCCCTCCCCCCTCGAGGGGGAGGGGCAGGGAAGAGGGGGCACACGTACAACTTTCACCCGACAAAACGGCGCCACAATATTGGCCTCCAGCCCCCCTTCCATTTCAACGACAGTCACTTTGTCCTCCATTCGCTTGATCCATTTCAGACAATCGACAATGGCATTCCTCCCCAGCCACGGTTTGGCGCTGTGCGCCGCTTTTCCCTTGAAATAAACTTCATGACTCTTCCCCTCTCCTCTCATTTTTTCCCCTATTCCTTCGATCTCAACCCGATACACTCTAAACCCGTAATTCCCCACTACCGGCTGTAACTCCGTCGGCTCGGTATTGAGTGCATATCGAATCCTGCTTAACCGCCGTGACCCGATCAATTTCCTGACCCCCGCCATCCCCGTCTCCTCGCCAAACGTACCGGTGAGGCAGAGGGATCGCCGGAGTTTTTTCAGATCGAGCCCTTCGAGGGCCGCAATCTGGGCAGCCAGCGCCGCCTTGGTATCGGCGGTCCCCAGGCCATAAAGAAAAACACCGCTCACCACGGCCCGGAAAGGATTCCCTCCCGTTTTTGTCCATCGCCTTGGGTCGGTGACAACGGTATCCAGATGCGTATTGATGAGAAGCGCTTTTTTTCCGGCAGGTCCGATCCGGGCAATGAGATTGGCCTGATTGATCCCCCCTATCCGGCGTTTTTCAAGAGTAACCGAAAAACCGAGGCGCCTCAATTCACCTCCCACAAACCGCGCCAAAAAAAGGGTCCCGGCCGGAGCGGTTGAATTGATGGCAATGATTCGCCTGGCAAGTGAAAGAAGGGACGACATATTTTCCAGTGTACCGCGAAGCGGTGGATGAATCAAACAAAGGGAATGCCGGGTGTTGCATGCCACCCATTCATCTTCCCTTACGCAGAAGGGGGGTTCGGGATTTGGTTTGTGCTCTTGAAAGGGCTTTTTCAAAGCGCTCCTTGCGGCGCTTGAAGTCTTCGCGCTCCGTCTCGATCTCTTTCTTCAGCTCGGGACTTAAGCCCTCACGCGCCGGTCTCTTGAGGTATTTGCGGTCGCGATAGAAATAAAAGCCAAGAAACAGAAAACCCAAAACAAGGATGATGATGAAGAAAGAGAGGAGCATTTTTTAAGCCTCTGCCGGCTTGTCGATTTTCACTTCCACCACTTCCTGAAGCGCCCGCCTGATTTCGCGCAGTTTTTCCTTCGAAATAATCTTCTTGCCGAAAATGTCCTTCACGTAAAACGAATCGGTCACCTGCTCCACCTTCGTTGAAATTTTGGAGACCTCAACATAACACCCAAGCCGGTTCAAGGTCCGTGTGATGTCGTAGAGAAGACCCAGGCGGTCGTGGGCATAAACGTCGATGACGGTGTAATAGGCCGAAACATCGTTGTCGATCGCCACTTTGCTTTCCGCTTTCTGCACCGGCTGTTTCATCAGATATTCCGGGAGCTGGCGGCGGGCAATCAGATCGTCCACCCGACAGCTCCCCATCAGGACCTCGGTCAGGCTTTGCCGGATCGCCTCGAATTTTTCGGGCCGCTGAATGGGAACGCCCCCGGCATCGGTGATCTTTAAAAGCAAAATAAGAGAACCGTCCGTTTTTTGAAAAACCTCGGCGCCGTAAATATTGACGGCAAAGCCCGCCATCACGCCGGTGACCAGCGAAAAAACCTGCGGGGCATTGACGGTGTGGATGAAAATCTCATGCATCTTCTCCCCCTCCAGGCACCGAAACTCGCAGAAAACCGGGCCCGCCAAAGCCTTTTCCACCAGCTGAAAATGCCTCTCCACCTCCCCCTCGTTCACGGCAAAAAAATACCTGAACGGCAGAGTGGACAGAAATTTTTGAAAATCTTCCCCCGGATATTTTGGCCCCAGTTTTTGAAGGAGGGTCTCTCGGACCCGTTCGACCCGGGCCAGGGTCTTTTCCTTCGAAAAATCTCCGCGCTCGATCACCTCGCGCGTCTTTAGATAAAGTCTTTCGAGAAGGGTCCCTTTCCAGTCGGTCCAGGCATCGGGCCCCACTGCGCGGATATCGGCCCAGGTTAAAAGCAAAAGCATGTTCAAATGATCGACACTCCCCATCGACCGCGCAAATTCAATGATCATGCTCTGGTCTTCCAGATCGCGTCTCTGCGAGAGGTGCGGCATCATCAGATGGGAGATGACCAAAAATTCCACGATATTTTGCTCCTCCGGTGAAAACCCAAGCCTTTTCGTCGCCCGCCTGGCCATTTCGGCCCCCTTCAGGGAATGATTTCCCCCCTCCCCTTTGCCGATGTCGTGATAGAAGAGACCCATCGTCAAAAGTTCCGGCCTTGAGACCTCTTTTAAGACCCGGGAGAAAAGTTCAAACGAACCGGCATACGCCCCACAGAAAAGCCGGGAGAGCTCGTTGACGGCAAAGATCGAATGGGCGTCGATGGTGTAGATGTGATAGATGTCGTGCTGGACGCGGCACCGGAGCTTTTTGAATTCCGGGAGCCATTCATCCAGAAAATGGACCTCGTGCATGGCGAAAAGCATCTGCCCCAGATTGCGATAGTCGTTCATCATCCCGCGGAAAAGGCGGCAATTTTCTGGATCCCTCCGGAACCGCTCATCCACCCGCGAAAGCGAGGCGCGGATGATGTCTTTTGTCTCCGAATGAACGGCAAGACCCATCGTTTGAACATGATGAAAAATCCTCATGAAGGCGTCGGGATGCGCCTCGAACAGGTCCTTTGATACCGCCGCGATCTGGTCATCCACGATCCGGAAATATTCATCGATATTCCTGACCTTCAGTCTGCGGAAGATTTCGCCCAAACCCCTTTTCCGGTAGGTCAGCCGCCGGATAACCGTGCCCGAAATGAGGTGAATCTGGTAGGCGAGCCGGTAATAGGCCTGCATGAATTTTTCCACCCCCGGAATGCCGTCCGATGCCGCCGGAGCTTGCCCCCAAAGGGGGGGCCTTTGGTCCCACCTGGTGTCCAGCCACTTGGTGGCTTCCGGTTCGGCAAAACCCATATTTCCGGCAATTTTCTCCTGACGGTGGAAGGTCAAAAGATCGACCTTTTTCCCCACCAGAAAATGGAGTTCATTCCGCACACGGAGAAAGAAACTGCGGGCGGTCATGAGGCTCTTCAATTCGTCTTCCAAGATGAATCCCAAGTCCCGCAGGCCGTCAAAGCCCCCTTCCCTTCCCTGAATTTTGGCGATCCAGCGGATCAGATGAATATCCCTTAAGCCCCCGGCCGAATCGCGGATGTTGGGCTCCAGCACAAAAACAGACCTCCCGAATTTTTCGATCCGCACTGATTGCTCCTTGAGTTTCATCCGGATTAATTTGCCCTGCACGGAAGACGACGCAAGCGCCGACCGGACCTCTTTTTGGAACTCCTCCCAGAGCGCCGCATCGCCGCAAAGAGGACGGGCATCGAGAATGGCGGTCATGATCGTGGCATCCTGCATCATCAGTTTTTTGCATTCGGAAACGGTCCGCGTGGCATAGCCGACCTCCAGCCCCAGATCCCAGAGGAGATAGAGAATCTTCTCGGTCAGGTTTTCGATGTAGGCCCCTTTTTTTGAAGGGTATAAAAAGAGGAGATCGATGTCCGAGTAGACGTTCATCTCCTGACGGCCGTACCCCCCCTGGGCAATCAGAATGGCCCGCCTCCCGCTGTGCTGAAGCTCCAGGATCACCTCCTGCTCAAAATGATTAAAAAGCACCGTCAGAAGTTGATCGATCATCCGGCTTCGGATTTCGATGATATTTTCTGCATGGTAGTTTTCGTGGTGGAGTTTTTTGATCGTTTCGTCACAGGCTAAAAGATAGGCCTTTGCGGTCTCGGCGACCGGGCTGTTATCGACGGTTAACGCAGGAACAAAGCGGGAATAATCCTCGGGGGAAAGACGGATGCATTTGATTTCGTCGAGGGTTTGGATGAGCATTCCATCCTGATTATTAACACCCCTTCTCCGTTTACTCAATACGATGTTTTCAGGCGGGCAAGAACATTCAAGGCCTCCAGCGGGGTCAGGGCGTTAATATCCACTTTTTTAAGTTCCTCGACAACCGGATGGGGCCTGGGTTCGAACAGCGTCATTTGCGGGGATTCTTTCTGCGCGGCCGATTTGAATTGGAGGTCTTTTTCCTCCAGAAGCTTCAGAATCTCGCGGGCGCGGGAGATCGTCTCCGGCGGCAGACCCGCCATGGCGGCGACAAAAACACCGTAGCTCCGGTTTGTTCCCCCCTCTTTTAGTTCGCGTAAAAAGAGAATCTCTCCATTCCATTCCTTCACCGCCATGTGGAAATTCCGAATCCCCTCTTTCTCTTCCGCCAGATCGGTCAACTCGTGATAGTGCGTGGCGAAGAGGGTCCGGCAGGCGATTTTGTCGTGGAGCGTTTCGGCAACGGCCCAGGCGATGCTCAATCCGTCGAAGGTGGAAGTTCCCCGGCCGATCTCGTCCAAGACCACGAGGCTCTTCTCCGTTGCATGGGCCAGAATATTTGCCGTTTCGATCATCTCCACCATGAATGTCGAGTGCCCCTTTTGCAGGCGATCGGAGGCCCCCACGCGGGTGAAGATCTGGTCGACAATCCCGATCATGGCGCTCTCGGCCGGCACAAAGCCCCCCATCTGCGCCATGATGACAATCAGCGCCGTCTGCCGCATGACAGTCGATTTGCCCGCCATGTTGGGGCCTGTAATGATCAGCAGGCGTTGATCGGAGGTATTCAGCAAAAGATCGTTCGGCACGAACGGCTCTTCCCGATAGAGCGCCTCGACCAATGGGTGCCTCCCCTTTTTTATTTCAAGCGCCGGTTCATCGACAATCTCCGGACGGACATAGCGATATTCAAGCGCGACACGCGCCAGCGACATCAGCGCGTCGAGCGTTGAAATCGTCTCCGCGGTCTTTTTGATCCGGACGGAAAATCCCGCGGCCTTCTCTCTTAATTGTTGAAATATCTCGTACTCCAATTCGCAAATCCGCTCGGAGGCCCTTAGGACTTTTTCTTCATATTCCTTGAGTTCCGGCGTGATGTACCGCTCCGCCTGGGTGAGGGTCTGCTTACGGATATAGTGTTGGGGGATTTTATCCTTGTGGGTGTGGGTGATCTCAATGGCATAGCCAAAAACCTGATTATACCGGATTTTGAGGGACGAAATCCCGGTTGCCTCGCGCTCCCGCGCCTCCATCGTGCTGATAAAATATTTTCCATTTTTTTCGATTGAACGCAATTCATCCAGCTCCGCATTCACCCCTTCGCGGATGATCCCCCCCTCTTTAAGGGCCGGCGGCGGATCGTCGCAAAGGGTCCGGCCGATTTCGTCGGTTAATTCGTTTAAGGAGTCGAGTTTGTCCCGCGATTCGCACAACAAGGGGGATCCGCATCCCGAAAGCGTGTTTTTGATCGCGTCCACCCGCTCAAGCGACGCGCAAAGGGCGATCAGATCGCGGGCGTTGGCCTGCCCCGCCACAATCCGGTTTTCCAGCCGCTCAAGATCGGCAATTTTTGAAAATTCATTTTCCAGTTCGCTCAACAAGCCGGAATTCTCCTTCAGTTCGGAGACGACGGAAAGTCTTTCTTCGATTTTTTTGCTTTCGATTAAAGGAGAGAGGAGCCAGTTTTTGAGTTGGCGGCTCCCCATGACGGTTTTGGCGCGGTCGATCAGCCAGAAGAGCGAGCCGTGGCGCTTCCCCTCCGCAAGCGTTGTTACCAGCTCAAGATTCCGTTTGGCATTGTCATCGATTGCCATCGAATCGGCGGAAAAATAAATGCGCGGCCGGGAAAGCAACCCCTCTTTTAAAAGCTTCATCTCGGAGAGATACGAAAGAAGCGCCCCCCCGGCCGGATAAGCCCCGTTTAAGGAGTCGATTCCCAGACCGGCGAGAGAAGCCTTGTAATAGGATTGATACAAATCGCGCCCAAAGTCGGGGTCGAAATGCCAGCCGGGCATGGCATTGAAGAGGACTGCGGGAAAATTTTTCCGGAGCCTTTCGGCCCACGGGCGGTTTTTCTCTTCCACAGGCAGAAGGATCTCCCTCGGTTCAAGACGGTTCAATTCATCGGATAATTTGGACTCGTCCGCCAATTCGGTCATTTGAAACAGGCCGGTGGAGACATCGGCCAGCGCCAGCCCCCATCGCCCCTGACGATGACAAACAGAGGCGAGGTAGTTGGGGTTCTTGCCGTCCAAGCCCTCCGGATCGAGCATCACACCGGGGGTGATTACCTGTACGACCTCCCGCTTCACGATCCCTTTGGCCTTTTTGGGGTCCTCCATCTGCTCGCAGAGGGCCACCTTGTGCCCCATCGAAATCAGCCGGTTGATGTAGGTCTGGGCCGAATGATGCGGCACGCCGCAAAGCGGCACCGACTCGGCAGACGACTTGTTCCGCGAGGTCAACGTCAGATTGAGCATCTTGGAAACCCGCTCGGCATCATCAAAAAACATCTCATAAAAATCGCCAAGCCTGAAAAAAAGGATGGCGTCCCTGTATTTTTCCTTCGTCTCCAGATATTGCCGCATGAGGGGGGTCTGTGTGGACATGGGTGGCATAATAAAGAATCGGTTTACAAATTAAAGCTTAAAATTTAAAGTTCAAAGTGTAAAACGATGGCTCTCTACACTCGGCTCACCCGGCAACAGATCAGGAAACTTGCGGCCTCCTTCGGCCTTCCGGCCCCCCGAAAAATCCGCGGCGTTCTGGAGGGAACGGTCAATACTTTCTACGAGCTGACCTATCCGAAAAAATCGTATTTTCTGCGCGTGGACGAAGTGGCGGACTTAAAACGGCTTAAAAACGAACTCCGCGTTTTTAGTCTGCTGGAGCGGATTAAAAAAAGGCTCTCCTTTAAGACAACGCTCCCCCTTAAGGCAAAAAATGGAAAACGCACCATCCCTTTCGGCAAAAAATATGTTCTGCTTTTTGAAAAGATCAACGGCGCCTCGTACTTTCATCACCGCCTCAAGGGAAAACACCTGTATCGAATCGGCCGCGCCTTGGCTGAACTCCATCGGGCCACAAAGAATTGCCGTATCCCTCCTCACCGCTTTAATTTCACCGGTATGGAAAGGGTTTACCGGGAAATTCTCCCCCACCTTCAAAAAAAACATCCGGCGGTGGCTCTGGAAACCGGTCAGTGGATGACGTGGCTTAAAAAAAACGAACCGAAAGGGGTCCCCTGCGGCCTGATCCACGCCGATCTCTTTCCGGAAAATCTCCTCTTTGTCCGCGATCGTTTGGAAGGGATTCTGGACTATGAGGCGGCCGGATACGGCTCCTGTCTTTTCGACATCGCCGTGACGCTCCATGCCTGCTGTCACGACGAAAAAAATTTCTCTATCGAAAAATGTCGCCGATTGTTGGAAGGCTATCGATCAGTCCGAAAACTGTCGACAAGAAAAAAAAGATGGTTTGAATATTATCTATATCAGTCAGCCGTGCGATTCTTGCTGACCCGTCTGCGGGACTTTGAACTCAAGGAAGGGAAGGTTTTGGCCAGACCGTTCAAGGACTATCGGGAATATCTGCGGCGGTTTTCCGAGATGCCGGAATTGGTCAGGGCGCTTTAACTACTCCTCCAAGCTTCTCTCCATCTCTTTCATCAAGCGAAGGAGTTCTTTTTTGAACGGTATAAAGCCATAGGCAGAGGGGTCGGGCAAGTCAAGATTCAGGCCCAACTGCGGCCCCGTCGCCTCTTCCCCCCCTTTTCGCCGGCTGTCTTGCCGGAGGCGCTTGCGGGCGCCGTTGATGGTGAATTTCTCTTCGTAGAGGAGATTTTTGATCTTGAGAATCGTCTCCACGTCCCTCTTTTTGTAGAGCCTCTGATTGGTGCGGGATTTAAGCGGTGAAATTTCGGAAAATTCCGTCTCCCAGTAGCGGAGCACGTACGGCGCAACACCGGCCAATTCGGCCACCTCGCCGATCTTGAAGTAGAGTTTGTCGGGGATGTGATTCACTTATTCAACGCCATCTTTAAAATCTGCGACGGCCGAAAGGTAAGAACCCGCCTTTCTGAAATTTCAATTTCCTGCCCCGTTTGCGGGTTTCTGCCGATTCGGGGGCGCTTGTGCCGAACCACGAAATTGCCGAAGCCGGAGATTTTAATCTTCTGCCCCTTTTCCAGCGTCTCCTTCATCGTGTCGAACACCAACTCCACGATGTCGGCCGACTCTTTTTTGGAAAAACCGAGTTTTTCGTAGACCGATTCCACGATCTCCGCCTTGGTCATCGTCCCCGCCTCTGCTTCTGCCATAGCCCCCTCCTTGATTTGGTTGAATGGCCGGATATTACACGATTCAAAAAAGAAATAAAACTTTTATTTTCATCACCTTAAAACGACTCCCAGCTTTTGGGCCAGTACATCCACCAGGGCAAAATGGGCGTCGTTGACCTCCTTGTCGGTCAGGGTCCTCTCCGGGTTTTCGTAGACCAGGGAAAAGGCGAGGCTCTTTTTTCCCGCCGGGAGTTTTTCCCCCTCATAGACGTCAAAGAGAAAAACCTCTTTCAAGGCAGGGACTTTGGCCTCCTGAATTACCCGCAAAATGGCGTCATGCGACAGCGACCGGTCCATGACAAGGGCGAGATCGCGGGTAACCGTCGGATAGGGGCTCAAAGGCCTGAAGGCAGGCGTCGTTTTGCGCCACAGACCCGCCAGCCCGGCGCCGTCGAGGTCAAAGGCGTAAACCGCGTCGTCAATTTCATACCTGCGGAGAATCTCCGGATGCACCTTGCCAAAAAAACCCAAACAAGTCTCGCCGGTCAGAATTTCAACAGACTGGCCGGGATGAAATTCATTTTTTTCCGCCGTCCGGAAATCAACCGGATTGATCTTCCCTTCGGCCATCAAGGCCTCAAGAATCCCCTTGCCGTCAAAAAAATCCATCGCGCGATTCAACCCCTGCCAGTTTTTGGGTCCGGCCGCCCCCCCGTAAATGGCAGTCAGCCGTCTGATTTCGACTGAAGGGGGCAAAAAGATGGGGCGAATCTCGAAAAATTTCAGGGGACCCGAGACCTTCAGCCGGTTTTTCCGGTACGTGCCAAGAAGCGCCGGCAAAAGGGTCGGACATAGCTCTGATAATTCCTGACTCAAAGGATTGCTCAAAGAGACCGTCGGCCCTTCATACCGCGCCTTCTCCAATTCCTGCCGGTCGCAAAAACCGTAATGAATGGTCTCAAAAAATCCGTGGGCGGAAAAAAAAGCCCGGACCTCGCTTTCCACCGCCGACGCAGGCGACTGTCGGGGCGACCGGACGGCAATTCGCGGCAGGTCCGACGGGATTTTATCGTAGCCGGTGAAGCGGACCAGCTCCTCAATCAGGTCGATCTCACGGGTTAAATCCTGGCGAAACGAGGGGGCCCCCACTTTGAATCCCCCTTTGACCGCGGAAGGGGCCAATCCAAGACGGCCCAGGATTTTTTTGACCTCGGCCTGTCTGATGGAAATTCCCAATGTCCGTTCGATCTCCGCCTGATGGAGCGCCAACCTTGTTGCCTTGACCCTCTTCGGATAAATATCGATTCGATCTCCGCTCGCCTCCCCGCCGGCAAGGCTAATGATCAGTTCGGTTAATCGGTCGATGGCCAAAGAAACCGTTTCAGGATTGACTCCCCGCTCGAAGCGATAGGACGATTCGGACTGAATGCCAAGCCTCCGGGCGGTGGAACGGATTCTGCCGGGGTGAAAAGAGGCCGCTTCCAGCACAAGCGTTTCGGTATCTTCACGGACCTCGCTCATTTTTCCCCCCATGATCCCCGCCAGAGCCACCGGGCCTTCCGAATCGGCGATCAGGAGATCATCTTTTAAGAGGCTTCTGTTTTCATGATCGAGCGTTTCAAAAGTCTGCGACTCTCCTGCCTTCCGGATTTTTAAGACCCCCCCCCGAATAAACCGGTGGTCAAAGGCATGAAGCGGATGCCCCGTTTCCAGCATGACATAATTGGCGGCATCAACCACGTTATTGACCGGTCTTACCCCCAAAAGTTCAAGCCGTGTTTGAAGCCGGCGGGGAGAGGGAGCAATGCGCACGCCGCGGACAACCCGCGCACAATAGCGGGGACACCCGGCCGAATCTTCCACCTTAACCGATACATAATCTCCTATTGGGTAACCTCCCTTTAAAACAGGACTTTTTAAATCTTTAAATGGAAGGAAAAAAATCGCCGATACCTCGCGGGCCATCCCCCTGTGGGAAAGAAGATCGCCACGATTTGGAGGAACAGCCACATCGAGAATGGTATCGTTCAAGCCGTAATAAACAACAAACGATTTCCCTGCAGGGGCCTCATCGTCCAACGTAAGAAGGCCTGATGCATCTCCCTTAAGGCCAAGCTCTTTGGCCGAGCAGAGCATGCCTTCCGAATCGACGCCGCGGATCTTCGCCTGTTTGATTTCCATACCGTTGGGAAGGCGCGCGCCGATCAAGGCCAGCGGATATTTTTTATTGACGGTGACATTGGGAGCCCCGCAAACGACGGAATGGGTTTTTTTGCCGTCGGTGACGGCACAGAGAGAAAGACGATCGGCATTGGGGTGGCGATCCACTTTGACCACCTCTCCGACAACCACCTTCTCAAGTCCGCCTCCCCGTTCCTCAACGGCTTCCACTTCGAGGCCGGTATTGGTGAGACGGTCGGCGATTGTGCGCGGAGACGCTTTAAGCGCCGGAAGAAATTCTTTGAGCCATCGGCAACTGATTTTCATTAAAACTGTTCCAAAAATCTTACATCATTTTCGTAAAACAACCGAATGTCATTGATGCCGTACTTCAACATAGCCACCCGTTCAATGCCGATGCCGAAGGCAAAGCCGGTGTAGATTTTCGGGTCGATCTTCACAAACCTGAAGACCGCCGGATCGACCATCCCGCATCCCATGATTTCGAGCCATCCGCTCCCTCTGCAAATCCGGCAGGGCTCATCCGGGAAGGGCGCACGGCGGTGCGCCCCTACGCCATGGCAGATGACGCACTGGATATCGACTTCGGCCGACGGTTCGGTGAAGGGAAAAAAGCTCGGACGAAATTTTATCCTGATTCCCGGCTGAAAAATTTTTCCCAAAAAAACCTCCAGGACCCCCTTGAGGTGGGCCATGGTGATGTGGCGATCGACCATCAACCCTTCAATCTGATGGAACATGGGGGAATGGGTGATATCGGCGTCGCGCCGGTAGACCGCCCCCGGCGCCACCATCTGGATGGGGGGTTTTTGTTTTTGCATCACCCGCACCTGCACCGGCGAGGTGTGCGTGCGAAGGAGAAGGCCTGTGCCTGAGTGCCTGGGCGCCTGCGTGCCCAAGTACCTAGGTTCAGAGGAATCTGATCCATGATCCACATTCTGTAGGTAAAATGTATCCTGCATGTCGCGGGCAGGGTGATCGGCGGGAATATTCAGGGCCTCAAAGTTGTAAAAATCGGTTTCAATCTCGGGGCCCTCGCAGATGTCGAAACCCATCCCGCTAAAGATTTCCTTCATCTCGGAGAGGACCCGGCTGATCGGATGAATTCTGCCTCGGTTGACCGGGATCCCCGGCAGAGTGACATCGATTTTTTCGGATTCCAGCGCCTCCTGAACCTTGAGGCTTTTAAGCAGAAAACTTTGCCGCTCGTAGGTCTCTTCGAGCTCCCCTTTCAACTCATTGGCCCTGGCGCCGATGACGGGGCGCTCCTCGGCCCCCGTCCTCCCCAGGTCCTTGAGGATGTCGGTCAACAGCCCCTTTTTTCCGAGATAGCGGACTTTGAGCGCATAGAGTTCCTCCTCCGAACGGACGCCGCCAAAGGAGGCAACGGCCTCTTTTTTGAGATCGTCAAGTTTTTTGAGGAGGATTTCTTTCAAGCTAACGACGCCTTCGCCTTTGCAACCACATCCGCAAACGCCTGCGGCGCCCTCACCGCCAAATCGGCCAAGACCTTCCGGTCCACGGCAATATTGGCCTTTTTAAGCCCGGCGATAAGCCGGGAATAACTCAAACCCTGCAATTTGGAGGCAATGCCAATACGGGTGATCCAGAGGGAGCGAAAATCCCTCTTTTTTACCCGGCGGTCGCGGTAGGCGTATTGAAGCGCCCGGGCGACCCGTTCGGCGGCGGTGCGGAACAGTTTTGACTGCCCTCCGCGGTACCCCCCGGCCTCTTTGAGAATCTTCTTCCGGCGTCTTCTTGAAGCCGCCGTATTTGTTGCACGTGACATATTTCCCTTTCTTCTAACGGTTAACTTCTCAAGGCTGTTGAGAAAGTTCCAGATGCAAGGCGCCCGACCGAGGCCGACCGAGGCGTACTAGAGATGTACGCCGCAGGGAGCGCCAAGGGAGGGCAACGCGGCAGATGGGACTTTATCGACAGCCTGTCAGGCGTACGGCATCATCTGCCTCACTTTGTGCCAGTCGGCATCATGCACATACGTCGATTTTCGCATATGCCGGCTCTTGCCGGCCGACTTCCATTCGAGCAGATGGCGCCTTTTCGCCTTGCTGTACTTGAATTTTTTGTTTTTGGTGGCCTTGAACCGCTTTGCGGCCCCGCTGTTTGTTTTTAGTTTTGGCATTTTTTTCACTCCCATCCATCAAGACAGTTGATTAATTACCTCATTCTCATCATCAGCATAAGCTCCCAAGCCGCTTCATCCGCCACTGGCGGCGCGGCTTGGGAACCCTTATTTCGGCGTCAACACAGCCATCAAATTCCTCCCCTCCATCTTCGCCGCCTTTTCCGGCTCCCCCACATCCACTATTTCCTTGACCACCTTCTCCATGACCTCGCGCCCTCTGTCGATGTGTTGCATCTCCCGCCCCCGGAACTGGACGGTGATTTTTGCCTTGTCCTTGTTTTCCAGAAACCGCCGGACATGGCGGATCTTGACCGCCAGATCGTGCTCGTCGATATTGGGACGGATTTTGACCTCCTTTAGATGCACCACCGTCTGGTGTTTTTTGCTGTCGTGCTGTTTTTTCTGTTGCTGGTATTTGTACTTCCCGTAATCCATGACCTTGCAGACGGGAGGAGAGGCCGCAGGGGAAATTTCAACCAGATCGAGCCCCTCTTCCTGGGCCATCTTCACGGCGCCGTCGACGGCAAAAATCCCCAACTGCCTGCCGTCCGAACCGATCAACCGCACCTGCGGACCCCGGATCATGTGGTTGATCCGCGGGCCCCTTTGCTTCTGCGGAAATGGACGTCTGAATGGTGGACGAATAGTTGCCTCCTTTTCTAAAGTTCAAAGCCCAAAGTTCAAATGTCAAAGAAATGCCAAAACTACAATGTCAAAATTTGACATTTGAAATTTGACATTCCTTTGAACTTTGACATTTGACATTTTGACTCACTGCTTGTCTTTAATCTCCTTATTTACAAGCGCTAAAAATGTTTCAACGGTCATTAACCCGAGATCCCCCTTCGACCGGCGCCGGACGCTCAACTTTCCGTCGGAGGCCTCGCGGGCGCCGATAACCGCCATGTAAGGGACCTTTTTAAGCTGATTCTCACGAATCTTCAACCCCAGTTTTTCGTTCCGGTCGTCCGTTTCCGTCCGGATTCCCGCCTCCAAAAGGCGGTTTTTAATCTGAACGGCGTAGTCATTCTGCAAGTTGGTAATCGGAATGACCACCACCTGGATGGGGGCCAGCCAGAGCGGAAAGGCGCCGCCGCAATGTTCGAGAAGGATCGCGTAAAAACGTTCGATGGAGCCAAGGATGGCCCGGTGAAGCATGACCGGCCTTAAAGCCCTTCCGTCGGGACCGACATATTCCAGATCGAACCGTTCGGGCAT
>JACPFC010000092.1 GCA_016183175.1 Deltaproteobacteria bacterium | reverse complement strand
GCGGCTGTCTCGCAGAGTCTTAAGTATTCCAGCGCCACGGCCTTCCAGTCGTACTGCCGGGCAAGGAGGCGGGACTGGCGGGACATTTCCTGCAGAAGATCGTCCCGGGAAATCAACTGGGAGAGGATGTCGGCAAGCGCCTCCGGATTTTTTGGGGGGACCAGATAGCCGTTTTTCCCCTCCCGCACCAGTTCGCGCGTCCCGGCGACATTGGTGGCCACAATCGGGAGCCCCATCGCCATCGCCTCCAGCACCACGTTGGGCATCCCTTCATCGAGCGAGGGGAGGATAAAAAGATCAGCAGAGGAGTAAAAAGTCTTCAACGTTTCACGATCACGCCAACCCAGAAAGAAGACATCGTTCCGGATTCCCAGATCGGCCGTCAGATCTTCCAGAGAAGACCGGAGGGGGCCGTCTCCCACAATCCAGAGCTGGACCGGTTTTTTCAAGGACGGCTTGAGGCGGCAAAAGGATTGAAGGAGGGTGTCGATCCCCTTTTGGGCGGTTAAGCGGCCGGCGGTGAGGATACGGAAAACATTGCGTGTCTCGAAATCCCCCCTCCCCCCCTTTGTCAAAGGGGGGACCGGCAGGGCCGGCTGAGCCGGTTCAACCGGTGCCAAAGGGGGGATTTTATCATTCGACAAAACACTATTCCGGAAAAAACCGGCGTCCACACCGTTGGGGATAATGGCTATATCCAACCCCCTCCCTGTCCCAAGGGCCAGCCTCTTTAACCCTTCGCTGTTGGCCACAATGCTTTCGGCCCCTTTCCACAAAAACCGGATCAGCCAGGCCGTTATCCGGTGATAAAAACGCAACTGCTCGGGCAGGAAACCGGGGACATCGCCGCCGCGGAGAGAGACGATATAGGGAACCCCAAAAATTTTCTTGATCACCCACGCCGCCGGGGCACTGGGAAGGGTAAAAAAGGCAATGCACCGGTCGGGGCGCCACCGGCGGGCCCATTTGGGGGCATAAAAAATCGACGAAAACATGAAGACCGCCATTTCAAAGACCCAGCATTTTTCCTGATAACGCCGAAGGGTGGGAATGCGGACGATCCGATAGCCGTCACGGGTTTCTTCCCTGGGGAGGCCCTTAAAACGGGAGGTCAGCACCACCACCTCATGCCCCAATGCCGCCAAGTGACGGGCAATCTGTTCATTGGCATTTCCCCCTCCTCCCCCTAACGGAGGGAACTCATAGTTGATAAAGAGAAGCTTCATTTTCATTTGGGGCCCTTTCGGCCCGGCTGTTGCTACTCGCATCATTGGATTTCGGGCCTCAAATGGCCCCAAACCCCGCTCGCACAACGGGCAAAGCCCGATTGTGCGCTTTGTTTTTTCCCTTAGGTAACGCACTCTACCGGAGATTTCAACTAAAAAATAGACAATAAGTAATTGAAATATATTATCTTTTAAGATTCCAGGCAACTTTTTTACACGTCTGCCGATAATCAGAGTGATATTTTGTTTGACTCGTCGCGTCAAGGGTGTTAGGGAGCAGACATTCCCAAAACACTTTAAGGTTAAGGCACTCAATCGCAACCTCGCGTAGCACGTCTCTTCACTCTCACGTTTAGGCTTAAATATCGTTTCGCTTTTTTTGCAGGGGGTCAAGAAAGGAATCAAATGAAGAGGCATTCATTCATCATGATAACGCTGGTCTTTGCCCTCCTGGGATCAGCCTGCTCGCGGTCGGGGACCCATTCGAGCCTTAAGCTTAACGAGATGTTCCAAAAGAAGGAGCGGCCGGATGCCGTCCTTCTCGGCAGGGCGTCGTGGTACGGCGTTCCTTTTCACGGGAGAACAACCGCCAACGGCGAAAAATACAACATGTATGATCTGACCGCCGCCCACAAATCGCTCCCCTTCGGTTCCACCCTTCGCGTGACCAACCTGAAAAACAACCGGGTCGTCACCGTTCGTCTCAACGATCGCGGGCCTTATATTCCGGGAAGAATCCTCGACCTTTCGTTTGCGGCCGCCGTTGAACTGGACATGGTGGGTCAGGGGGTTGGGTCCGTCAAGATTGAAGTTTACAAGCCCGAACGGAAGTTCGTGGCGCGGAAATAATCCTTTTCAGCTCTTCCACCGAATCGACATCAAAAAGGCCCAAGGCGAGCTCCAGCCCCCCCTAAATTGGGGCCTTTAAACCGCCCCAAAATCCATCACGCACTGCATCAAAAAATCTTTTGATAACAATGACTTCTCTTAATTATTCTGATAAACTACCTATAGAGTTAGCCATAACTTAGACAGGAGGGAATATGATCGGCAAATTCGTATCTGCCTATCGGGAGTATATGATCCTCCCCTTACGGCTCGCTTGCGGGGTCGTATTCATCATGCATGGATACGCAACCCTGTCCCATGGATATACCATGTCGATTGGTGCATCGACCGTGGCCCCATTCCTGTACCTCTTCGGCGGATTGTGTCTCTTCCTCGGGTTTTTTACCCGATACGCCGCACTGGTGATGGCAGTGGTGACCGCGTTCACTCTCTTCACGGTGCACTTCGGCCATGGTTTCTTCGTGGGAGACAACGGCTACGAATACCACCTGGTCCTCCTGGCGGCATCAATCACATTGATGCTGGCCGGAAGCGGACGCTGGTCGCTGGAAGGAAGGCTGGGGATCAAGTCGTAATGAGCCCACGGGGGCTTAAGGTTGATCCTTCATCGATAAAAACTCCTCCCAAAACCCTTTTTTAGGGAAATGGAGGAGTTTTATTGTCATCCATTTCTCTTTCCCATACACTAAACGCCCATCATGCTCTTGAATAAACCGTTCGCCCTCTCCGCCATGCCCGATGAGGCCGAGGCCGAGTGGGAGCGTTTTTGCGCCGCGGCCAAGGCGCAGAAAATCAAAATCCCAAAAGAGGGCTTGGGCTTTGAGGCCCTCTCAAAAATATTCGGCAACAGCCGGTTTCTGGCCCGTTTTGCCGTGAGACACCCGGCCTCCGCCATCGAAGCGGTTCAGTCCCCGTATCTAAAGAAAACAAAGGCCCTCTCCCATTTCAGCCATGAGCTCGGCCGGATTGATTCTCCTGAATTGGAGCCGTGGCTCAAAAAAATCCGCCGATACAAATACCGCGAACTGTTCCGGATCATGGCCAAAGACCTCGCAGGTGCCAGCCGGGCCTTCGGTGCGTCCGACGAGGTGGTGCTGACCGAATTAAGCGATCTGGCGGAGGCGATTGTGACGGCTGTCGACCGCCGGATTTTCGCCTTGTCGATTGCCGCGAAAAAAACGCCTCTCCCCCCGCCGAAAAAACGGCGCTACCACATTTTTGCCCTTGGAAAACTGGGGGGGCGCGAATTGAATTTGAGTTCGGATATCGATCTCGTTGCCGTCACCGAAGGTGACGAGGGGCATCAGTTTTTTGTGCGTCATGTTCAGGGGGTGACAAAGGCGCTTGCAGACGAGACCGAGAACGGATTCCTCTACCGGGTCGACTGGGACCTTCGGCCGGAAGGATCGGCGGGGACGCTGGTCAATTCGGTTTCGGCGATGGTTTCGTATTACGAAAACTTCGGCGCCGACTGGGAGAGGCAGGCCTGGACCAAGGGGCGGCCTCTGGCCGGCGATCCCGCGCTGGGAGAGGAGTTCCTGAAGAGGATGGAACCCTTTATCTATCGGAAGTCGCTCGATCTGACGGCCCTGCATCATATTCAGGCAATGAAGCAAAAGATCCGCGCCGAGCTTGATAAAAAACCGCCGAAGGGATTTCACGTGAAACTGGGAATCGGCGGCATTCGGGAGATTGAGTTTTTTGTGCAGGCGTTCCTTCTGATTTACGGAGGGAAAAAACCGGAGATCCGCCACACCGGAACCATCGAGACGCTGGCCCGGCTGGAGACAGCCGGCCTCGTGAGCCTTAAGGACGCGGCCTCCCTCAAAGAGAGTTATCTCTTCTTGAGGCGTCTGGAACATCGCCTCCAGTTGGAGGATGAGCGGCAGACGCACCTTCTCTCCCCCGATCCCGCGGAGCAACTCAAAACCGCCCGGCGGATGGGTTACTTCGAGAAGGACCCGGAGGAGGCGCTCAAGCGGTTTCAGGATCAACTGGAAACGGCCGTCGACAACGTTCACCGGATATTCGAGAGCCTTTTTGCCGAGACCACCCCGGGGTCCCCAGAGAATCGACAGATTCTCTGGGGTGGAACCCCGGGGTCCCCAGAGAATCGACAGATTCTCTGGGGTGGAACCCCTAGCGAAAATGCGACAATCCCTTCCGCGGAGCAAAAAGACGAGGCCCTGCTGACCGAGTATCGGCAGGCCCTTCAGGACCGCTTGGCCCAGTGGCCCAAATTGGAGGACTGGTTCGACGAAATCCGCTATTTTAAAAAAGACGAGATAAAAAAAATCGTCGAGCTTGAGCATAACCCCGGGGTCCCCAAAGAATCGACAGATTCTTTGGGGTGGAAACCCGCTTTTTCGCGCCGCGACATCCTCTGCCGTCTCTCTCTTTTGGCCGAGGCGATCTGTCAGGAAACGCTTTTGATCGTCCTGCGCGAGCTGGAGCCGAAATACGGAAGACCCATCGACGCCGATATCATGACCGTCGGGATGGGAAAACTTGGGGGGCGCGAGATTAATTATGGCTCCGATCTTGATCTCATTTTCATCTTTTCGCAGATGGGGGAGACAACGGGCGCGGGCAAAATAAGCAATTCAGAGTACTTTGCCCGGCTGGTCCAGAAATTCATCTCCATCCTCTCCCTAACCACGCGCGCCGGCCGGGCTTATGCCATCGACACCGAACTCCGCCCCTCCGGCCATCAGGGGCCTTTGGTCACAAGCCTCGAGGGATTCATCGACTACCAGAAAACCGCCTCGCAGATCTGGGAGAGGCAGTCGCTTCTGCGCGCCCGCCCCATTGCCGGCCCCCCGCACTTCGCCCGCCTGGTCAGGAACCATATCGACGCCCTTTTGTACTCACGCCCCTTTTCCTCGAACATTGTCAAAGAGATGCACCGCCTCCGGACCCGCGTGGAATGCGAGATTGCGCGCGAGTCTGAGTCATTTATCGACATGAAGGGGGGAAAGGGAGGGGTGATGGATATCGAATTTTTTCTCCAGTACCATCAACTGATCCACGGCCGTGATTTTCCAAAACTCCACACCGCCAACACCTTTGACGGCCTTGAAACTCTGGCTAAATTGAAGATTGTGCCGGAGGCAACGGTTGCCCCTCTCGTGGAGGCCTACACTTTTTACAGGGATGTCGAATCGAGGATCTATCTGCGCAAACAGAGAAGCCAGCGCCGGTGGAACGTAAAGGACCCCTTTTTGGATGAGATCGCCCGCGATTTGAAACTGAAAAATTCCGCCGAATTTTTGGAGAAATACCTGGCTTTACGCGAAAAAGTGAGGAAGATATACACGGAAACTTTTATCGAGAGTTACGATGGAAGAGATATACAAGCAACTAAAAAATAAACAGCCCGAGGTAGAGAAATGGTTTGAGGAAAAATGGAAAGGCCTCACTCCCCTTCTGTACCTCTCCTGCGATATTCGCCACTCGGGAAACAAAATCGCCGTGGTTGACACCAATCTCTTTCCCGCCGGCTTCAACAACCTGTGCAATTCTTTTTCACGATTTACGGCGGAAACGTTCAAGGGATATTTCGGGGACTATCAGCCGGGAGTGCGCAAGGTTTTGCTCTACGGCGAGGAGCACACCCGGAACAAGTTTTATTTAAAAAACCTTCATCACCTTCAGCGTCTAATGGAGTCGGCCGGCCTTGAAACGCGAATCGGAACGGCGGGAGAATCTTTGCACGAGGCGAAAACGCGGATTGACCTGGATGAGGAAGGAAAGACATCCCAATCGTTCGATCTGTACAAAATCCAGCGGAATGGGAACCGCGTTGTCGTGGATGGCTTCGGCCCCGATCTCATCGTTTCGAACAACGATTTTGCCTCGGGGGTCCCTTCGGCCCTTTTAAACATCGATCAGCCGATCATTCCCGGCCCCGCCATGGGCTGGCAGAGCCGGCAAAAGATTGTCCACTTCAGAATTCTCAAAGAACTTCTGGCCGATTTCTGCGGCCATTTCGGGCTTGATCTCTGGCAGATGTTTCCGGAAACCGATGTGGCCACCGAGGTGGCGTTGGACAATGTCGATTCTCTCCGCTGTATGGCCCGAAAAATCGATGCGATCCTCGAAAAAACGCGGAAGAAGCATGAGGAATACGGAATCCGGGAAACCCCTTATGTCTATGTCAAAAACAACCGGGGGACTTACGGCCTCGGAATTCTCCTCATCTACTCGGGGGAAGAAATTCTCTCTCTCAACCGCCGTCAAAAAAACAAGCTTCTTTCGTCCAAGGGAACCACGCCGACCGATTCGTTTCTGATTCAGGAGGGGATTCCGACGATCGACACCTACAGCGGCTATCCCATCGAGCCGGTTATTTATATGGTTGGAAAGACGGACGTGGGGGGCTTCTTTCGTTTTCACGAATCCAAAAACGAGTATGAAAGCCTGAACAGCCCCGGCATGGCCTTTTCCTGCCTCTGCCTGCACAAGCTGGATGAGCCGCACGAGGAATTTTTTCTGGACTGCCGGCAGAAGGAAAGCGTGGTCGGCCTCTCCCGCCTTCTGGCCCGCATAGCAGGCCTGGCGGCCGACAGGGAGGCCTCACTCTCTTCTTTATAAAAGACGTTTGCTGTGATAGTCTGGGGGTCCATATGCAAAAAGTCTGGGTGCATAAATCAACCTCCAACAAGGAAGCCCGTGACTTCGAGTTAAAATACTATCTCTCGCAAAGGCCTGCACAACGTCTGGCCACCATGCATTATCTTCGGGACCTCTACTGGAAAATAAGGAAAGGGAGGCCGCGTGCCCATCGAAAAGGACTTCGAAGAGTTATTACGGTTGTTCAATAAGCATAAAGTCAGTTACTGCATTGTCGGAGCCTTTGCGGTCGCTTTTCACGCCATTCCCCGTTACACCAAGGATTTGGATCTCCTGGTAAAACCCGATATTGAAAACGGCAAGAGAGTCATCGAGGCGCTGAAGGAATTCGGTTTTGGCTCGCTGAAACTGTCGCCGGAGGATTTTGCCAGGGAAGGGCATTTCATCCAGCTCGGATACGAACCGGTGAGGGTGGACGTGATCACCTCCATTGATGGCGTCAAATTTGATTGCATCTGGAAGAACAGAAAAAGGGGCGCTTTTGGAAATGAAACGGCCTATTTTATCGGTTTGCGCGAACTGATTAAAAACAAAAAAGCATCAGGGCGAAAACAGGATTTGACCGATCTGGAAATTTTGCAAAAAGCCCGCCGAAAATAGCCCCCCCTTTTTCCACAGCCCCGCCATGATGAGGACCGTCGCATATAATCACACGGCTAAAGGGGGTAGCCACTTTACGCCTTTAAGCTTTCGGGATTTTGTGAGGATCCAGAGGAGAATATGGGTGTCGATCAAGACCGAAGCGGTGGACATTATGATTTCTTCTTTTGGCCCACGCCCCTGAATACCAGCCCTTTCGCGGGATGCCAGTCCCATGACCATTTGCGGCAAGCCTTGACGGCCACCGGTGTTGCATCGAGTTTTCCCGGAGTCAAAGATGCCGGGCCAGCCATTTTTCCATATCCCCAAATACCTCTTCTTTTCCAAACTCATTAAAGAGTTCGTGATAAAAGCCGTCGTAGATTTTCACCTGCTTGTCCTTTGACCCCATTTTTTTGTAAAAGGCCTCGGAGCCCTCGCGGGCGCAGATATGGTCGTCGCCCGCATGCAAAAGAAGGCCGGGAATCCTGACTTTCGGGGCAAGGGCAGGGAGCTTTTCCTGGTTGGCCAGAAGTTCGGCGATGAGCTTGAGGGATATTTTTTTGGAGACCAGCGGATCGCGCTTGTAGGCGCGCACCACCTCGGGATCGCGAGAGATCCATTTGGGGTCGATCTCGCCGGCCAGATTAAGGCGCGGGACAAAACGGGAAAGACCGAGCGCCAGCTTTCTTTTAAGCCAGGGGATGTTGAGCGCCACCTGAATGTTGGCCGACGAGGTGACAAAGCCGGCAAGCGGCGTTCCACCGCGGGCGACATAATTGAGCACAATCTGACCCCCCATGCTGTGCCCCACCATGAAAATTTTTTTTCCTTTCTCGCGCCCGGCGACAAAACGGGTGAACTCGTCCAAGTCTTTCAGATAATGCCCGAAACTGTCCACATGGCTCCGAAGTCCGTCCGATCTTCCGTGCCCCCGCTGGTCGAAGAGATAGAGCGTGTAGCCCCGTTTGGAAAAATAGCGGACGGGATTGGAATAACGGCCGGAGTGTTCATTCAAGCCGTGGACAAAGATCAGCACCCCTTTGGCCTTGCCCATCTCTCCCTTCCATTCCTGATAGAAAAGACGGTGATGATCGTGGGACTTGAAATAGGATTCGAAAGGTTTCATCATTAAATCGGGGGCTTTGCCGCTGGCGCCCCCGTACCCCCCTGTTCGCTCGCGCGGAATAAATCCGACGCTCGCTCACCATTAAATTATCCCCAATTCCTCCGCCCTTACCCACCCCTTCTGCCCCTGCGGCAGGGCGACCTCGACCCACGCCTCTTTTTTGCCAAATTTTTGCTCGTCGATGACGCGGACCTTCGACCCTTCGTGCAGTTTAAAAAGCGCCTTTTCCGACTCGAGGTAGGTGGGGCGAACCTCTATTTCCGGCTTGAGTACCACCCCCCAATCACCAAAAAAACCGCCGTTCCCCATCGGAAAAAATCGCGGGGGAAAAGGAGGTTGAGTCCGGTCAAAAGCCACAAGCACCCCGAAAAAACGGCAAAAATGACGATCATTTCCCCAAGGGTGAACCATGAATGCCAGAAAAAGAAAATTTTAAGAAAGGACATGAAAAAAGTCTCGCCCAGATTGTCGATCCGCTTTTTCTCCGTGAATTTGAGGTTGGCCCGCGCGTCGGCGTCCCGTGGTTGAAGTCTCAACGCCTTTTCAAAATTCAAAATCGCGGAACCGTACTCCCCCTGACGGTATTTGATGTTGCCCAGATTATAGTAAAGGTCGCCGTTGACAATCCCCTCGCCAATCAATTTCCGGTAAATCTCCTCCGCCGTCTTGAGCTGATTTTTGTAATAGGCCTGATTGGCCTGGTCAAAAAGCCCCTGCGGCGTCTCGGCAAAAACGCCCGCCGGGATCAAACAAACGAGCATCATGAGAATCCACGGCTTTATTCCAGACATTAGTTTTATCCCCACCATCAACCATCCACCATCAACCATCTACTATCAACTATCTTTTCCCCACCTTCCGATCGATCGTGCGGACAAGGCCTTTCGCCTCCTGAACCCACTGCGCCAGGGGCCTCTCTTTGATCTCCCCCCCATACCGGGCCGATTCCAGCCTCTGCATGAGCCGGCCAAGTTCGGCGGTCAAATCGTGCGTTACACCGCGGGCTGTAAGGACGGCCGTGATGTCGGCCACGGTCAGGCCCCGCCCATAGATCCCGCAACGGTCCCCCACATAGTCGCGGAGAGAGTCGGTGAGGGCGGCCAGCGCCTCGTCTTCCGATTTTTTTCTCCCCGAAACTCTTCCGGCCCGGCCTAAAAAATTCCGAAGGGCCAGCCGGCTTTTGGTGGCAGTGGCATTCCGCTCCATTTTTTCCTCCCGCCACTTGAAAACAAGCGTTCCGAAGAAAAGCAGAGGGGGCAAAAACAGGCCGGCCGCCAGACACCTTTTTAAGCCGATCCCCCAGCGGTGTGTCTCGAGCGCCCCCGGATCGGTGTGAATGGTCGCAATATCCTCCGGAATGATTGCTGACTGCGTTCCCGTTTGTGAAGGCGTTTGGGCGGCCACCGGATTTAAGCGTTCGGCCTCTGCGGGCAAAACCCTCAAACTCAACGAGGGGCTCTCGAGCGTCTCGTAGGCCCCTTTTTGCGGGTCGAAGTAGGAAACCGAAAAAGAGGGGATGGAATATTCGCCCGACTGGGTCGGCACCAGCGCCTTTTTAAAGCTCTTTTTTCCCTGAATGCCCGCCTCGCTTTTAACGGTGTCAACGGCGGGACGGTCGTCGTAAACCTTAAAGGCCGGCAATTCGGCGTTGAAAGGAAGCAGGCCGTCCTTCACGTTGCCCCGTCCCGAAATTTCCACATCGAGCATGGCGGAATCCCCCATCTTGATCTCCGGCTGGGAAAGGTTCACCGAAAGGCCGAACTGGCCGACGAGATTGGTGAAATTTTCCGGTTTGTCGGGTGGCAGAGGCTTGACCTGAAGGGCGATCGGCTTTGCCCGAAGATACTTCGGCTTCATTCTCAAGGAGGGAAAACTGAAAAAGGAATCGTTAAAAAAACGGCTCCGCGCCTCTTCCGGCACCTCGACCCGCAGGCTCGTTTCCGGGATCGTCAGCTCCCCCGCCTTGAGCGGATAAAGGGCGACAACCTTTTCGGAGACAACATATTTTTGTCCGCCGATGGTCTGGTAGTATTTTTTTTCCGGCACCACCTCCTCCGACCAGAAATCCTGAAACTCGGGCACCGTGAGCGTGGCCGAGCCGACATTCACCCGCGTGTAAAAGCGGAAGGTGTAGAGAATCTGCTCGTTCACATAGGGTTGGCGGTTGGAGACCTCGGCGGTGATCCAGTATTCCCTTTGTTCGGTTGTCCGGGCCGTCTCTTCATCGCCGCCCGGTTCCCCTTCAAACGGTTGCGGGAACCCGCCGGGAAACGTCGGCTGGCCGCCAGTGGCGCCGCCACCGGCAGGGCCGGCGCCAGGCGATGGCACAGGCCGGACCGGGCTAGCCGTCGAAGCAGAGCCGATCCGGATGGAGAGAGGCTGACTCTTGTATTCATGCCCCCCGGAAAAGACGGTGATGGGGTCGATGGTAAAAGAGCCCTCGTCCCTTGGAATGAGAATGTAGGAAAATTCCTTTTTCGTCTGGACGTCGCCGTTGATGATCTGGATGCTGGAGGAGGTTCCCGACTGAATCGCCTTGAAGGCGGGCATGGGGGGCAAAACCGGTTCCGCCGAGGCCATGGTGCCGGAAACCGTAACGGTGAGATAGATTTCGTCCTCCAGCGTGGCCTGATTTTTGTCGAGGGAGGCGGAGACGCTTACCTCCGCCCACGCCTGCGGCGTGGGAATGCCAAATGTCAAAATCCAAAGGACAAACAAAAAAACAAAAAACAAACTCCTCTTTGAAATTTGAAATTTGAAATTTGACATTTTCCCTTCCTACCAGTCTTCCTCCACCGTCCTCTTCCCTTTTCCCGCCTCGCGGCGGATGATATCCCGTGCCGCCTTTTTGGGGTCGTCCTCCACCGCCCCCAGCCAGAATTCGGCCTCTTCCTTTGAAAGGGGTTGGACGGGCTTTTTCGCCTGATTCTGCCCCTCACCCCCGGTCTTGTCCAACGGATTCGATGGTGAATCGCCGGATTGGTCTGTCTGCGCCTCCTCGGATTCTTTCTGTTCACCCTGCTGTTGCTGTTGATCCTGTTGTTGCTGATTTTGTTCCTGTTGTTGTTCCTGCTGTTGCCCCTGC
Organism: Deltaproteobacteria bacterium; assembly: GCA_016183175.1. Taxonomy (NCBI): domain Bacteria; kingdom Pseudomonadati; phylum Myxococcota; class Myxococcia; species Deltaproteobacteria bacterium. The sequence goes on along the minus strand of JACPFC010000092.1, from coordinate 36,224 downwards.
TGCTGTTGTTGATCTTTTTGTTGTTCCTCTCCTGGTTGTTTCTGATTTTGCGCCTCTTCCTTCTGCCCCTCCTGCTTTTGTTGTTGCTCCTGTTTTTGTTGTTGTTCTTTCTGTTCCATCAGCTTCTTCACGAACTCGCGGTTCAGCTCCGCCTTCTCGTTTTTGGGGTTCATCTCAAGCGCCTTGTCGTAATAGGCGACCGATTCCTCAAGCTTATTCTGCCGGTACTTGGCGTTGCCGAGATTGTAGAGCGAAAACTCCCGGATGGAAGGGTCTTTCGCGTTCAACGCCTTGAGATAATGCGCCTCGGCCTTTTGGTAGTCCCCCACCCGGTAATAGGCGTCCCCCAGATTGTAATGGGCCTTGCTGTTTTCCGGATTTTTTTTCAGGGATTCCTCGTAAAGACGCAAGGCCTCCCGGTAATTTTCCTTTTCATAATGTCCGTTGGCGCGGTCGAAGGCAAAGGGGGCCGCCCACGCTGTTGGCGTGGAAACTCCAAATTCCAAAATCCAAATTCCAAAAAAAAGACCAAAAGACAAACTCAAATTTCTAAAACCGATTTTTTTTGAACTTTGGAAATTCGATTTTTGAAATTTGTTTGGAATTTGGAATTTGGAATTTGACATTTGTCACCTGGAATTTCTTGTCCTTCCCAACAAGGGCAACAAAATTTTCCCCCATTTTATCGGCGCCTTTGTCTCCCCCACGAAGGGTTCCAAAAGCAGAAGCAGAAGGGCCAACAGAAGTGGAAGCTGAAACCGCTCCTCCCCCACAATTTTGCTTTCCGATTTCAACTCCCGCGCCTCCAGAACCTCCTTGATCCCCTTCAAATAAATCTGCTCCAGGTCGAGGTCTCCGGTGACCGAACGGACGTAGCTCCCGCCGGTTGCCAGAGCCAGTTGTTGCAGGGACGACTCATCCAGCCTTGATATGACGACGCCTCCATTTTTATCCTTCTTGAATCCGCTCCCCTCACGAAGAGGAATGGGGGCCCCCTTTTCACTCCCCATGCCGATCACAAAAATCCGCACTTCCCCCTCTTTTGCTTTTTGGGCCGCTTGCGCCATCCCTCCCCGGGTGTCCTCGCCGTCGGTGATGAGGATTATTGCCTTTGAGCGCTGTGCATCCGGCGGAAAGGAATTAAGCGCCGTCTCCACCGCCCCCGAAATGTCGGTTCCCTGGACGGGAATCAGGTCGGTGTCGAGCGTGTCCAAAAAAAGTCCGAAGGCCTCATAGTCGGTGGTAAGCGGGCAAGCGACAAAAGGCCTCCCGGCAAAAGCGATCAGCCCGATCCGGTCGCCATGCAGATACTTCATCAGATCGACAAGCTCCCGCTTGGCCCTTTCCATCCGGTTGGGCGAGATATCCTCGGCCATCATCGAATCGGAGGTGTCAACCAGAACATAAAGGTCGATCCCCTTCCGTTTCACCTCGCGCAGGGTATAGCCCCACTGCGGCCGGAGGAGCGCAGTACAGACAAAAAAAATCCCAAGGACAACGAGAACCGCCTTGAAGATGCGGCGCGCCGGGCGAAACCCCGGCATGATGGAGGCCCACAGGTCGCGGGAGATAAGGGCCTCCGTTCTTTTCCGCCGCCGGATTCCGGCCCAAAGATAAAAAAACACCGCGAGCGGCACGAACCAGAAGAGCCAGATGTATTGGAGAGCGATGAATTTCATGGAATCCTCACAAATACCGTCTGCGACAAGACCGCCTGCAAAGCCAAAAGAACAAGGCCCGCCAGCAAAAACCAGGGATAGAGTTCAAAGTATTCGCTGTACTCCTTGACCTTTACCTCCGTTTTTTCGAGTTTGTCGATCGTGGCATAGATCTCCTCAAGCTCCTCGGTGTTGACGGCGGAAAAATATTTCCCCCCCGTGATGAGGGCGATCTCTTTCAACGTCTCTTCGTCCTGGTCGAGCTCGGCATAGATCCGACGCACGCCGAAGGGGGTCTCCTCGGGGTAGGGGACCGGCCCCTTCCCCCCCACGCCGATGGTGTAAACCTTGATGCCGAATTCTTTGGCGATTGCCGCCGCCGTCAGCGGGGCGATTTCGCCGGCATTGCTCCGCCCATCGGTCAACAAAATAATGATTTTCGACTTGGCCGGCTGGTCCTTCAACCTCTTGACGCTCGTCGCCAGCGCATTGCCGATGGCGGTGCCGTCGCCCACAATGCCGATGCGCACCCATTTTAAAAAAGTCCTATGAAAATCGAGGGCCTTCATGCTCCCCGAGGTGTCGATGGTCAGAAGGATGTCGATCCCTTCGCTTAAACTTTCGGTCGTCCTGTTCCCCAGCTGGGGCCGGGCCAGCCCCGCAATAAAGAGGGCCAGCGCCGCCGTCCCAAGGAAGGGAACAACAAACTGAAACCGCTCCTTGAAAGAACGGCTGATACCGTTAAAAAGTTTGAGGGAGGAAAAGTTGATTTTGACGCTGTGTGAGGCCGTGCGGGAAAAGAGATAAATAAAAGGCAAAAGAAGGAGCAAGGCAAAAAACCAGGGGTCTTCAAACTGAAAAAAATGGGCGCTCATGCCGCTTCTTTTTTCTCCTCTTCGGCCATCATCGTTGATTTGACAAACTCGATGATTTTTTGTTTTGCCCCGCGCGCCCCGTCAAGGGGCGGTTGGTGCCGCGCGAATTTTACCAGGTCGGCCTCCCTCAAAAGGCCGCCCGCCAGATCGCTCAAGCTTTCGGTCAGCCCGATCGTGCGTTTCAGGTCGGGGGTCAGTTCATTGGTTGTTTTTTCGAGGGCGGGATAGCCGAAACGCTCTTCGAGATACCGCCGGAAAATTTCGGAGATGAAAAAGTAATATTTGCGGAAATCCCCTTTTTCCAAAAACCCCTGTTTGTCCAGACGGTTCAATTCCAGAAAAACCTTTTCGTGCGGCGGAAGGTTTTGGTCGGCGGATCTTCGCGCCGCACGCGCCCATCGCTTGAGCGCAAAAATCAACAGGGCGAGCAAAACCAGCGCTACTCCAAGAACGGCCAGAACAGCAAGCCACTTGGCCCACGGGAATTGGAAAATTCCCTCAATATCCAGGATGTCTTTCATTTGATCGACAGTCATAACTATGTTCCACAATTTCCGGATCGGGAATTCTGTGACGGCCGGCAGTTCATATCCTTTTCTCCCTCATGCGAAAGAATTTAAGCAGGGGTTCGATAAAATCGCGGTCGGTTTTAAGACGCAAATGGTCGATCTTCATCGACCGGAACCGCCGGACGATCCCTTCTTCCTCCTCACGGCGCAAAAGGCCGAAAGACCGACGTGTCCCGGCGCTCCCCATGTCGATCGAGATAACCTCGCCGGTCTCCAGATCCTGAAACGACATGATCCCCCCGGCGCAAAACTCCGCCTCCAGAGGGTCAAAAACAGAAAGAGCGATCGTGTCGTTCTTGAAGCGGGCTGTCCGGAGGGAAATGTCATACCCCTCCGTTAAAAAATCGGAGACGACAAAGAGGATCGACCTCCGGTGCACCACGCGACTCAAATAGTTCAGCGCCTCCGCCATGTCGGTTTTTAAACCGCGGGGCTTAAACGAGAGAATCTCTGAGATCACATGCCAGACATGCCCCCTCCCTTTTTTGGGGGGGATAAAACGCTCCACCTGGTCGGTAAAAATAATCAGTCCGACCTTGTCGTTGGACTTGATGGCGGCATAGGCCAAAACGGCGGCAAGTTCGGCAACCACCTCCCGCTTGAGGCGCCCTTTCGAGCCGAAGCCCTGACTTGCCGACCCGTCGATCAAAAGCATGACAGTCTGCTCGCGCTCTTCGCGGAAGACCTTCACATAGGGGCGGTCCATCCGGGCGGTGACGTTCCAGTCGATGGCGCGGATGTCATCGCCCGGCGCGTATTCGCGGACCTCCTCGAATTCCATCCCCCGCCCGCGAAAGGCGGTTTCATATTCGCCGGCGAAGACGTCGTTGGCCAGATAATTGCTCTTGATGTAGATGCGCTGGATTTTTTTGAGAAGGTCGGGGGAAAGCATGGCAAGTGCCCGAGTACTCGCGTGCCTGAGTGCCCGTGTTTACGCAGGCACCCGGGCACGCAGGCACCGCTGTTAAGGTACCTCCACATGATCGAGAATTTTCTTCAGCACATCATCCGTTGAAAGCCCCTCCGCCTCCGCCTCGAAGGCGAGAATGAGCCGGTGCCGGAGGACATCGGGGGCCATCGTCTTCACATCCTGCGGCACCACAAACCCCCGACCCTGCATGAAGGCGTGGGCCTTGGCGATCAGGTTCAGGTAAATGGAGGCGCGCGGAGAGGCGCCGTAGGCGATGTAACGTTCCACGCCGATATTCAAATTTTTCGCCTCGCGTGTGGCGAAAACGATGTTGACGATGTAGTCGTTGATTTTGGGGTCGATGTGGATTCTGCGAATAAGCCCGCGATATTGAAGGATCGCCTCGGGGGTCAAAACCGGCCGGGTGGAAACAGGCCCCTTGTTGGCCACGCGGTCCATGATGGCCAGTTCCTCCTGCCGGGAGGGGTAATTGACCTTGAGCTTCAGCATAAAACGGTCCACCTGCGCCTCCGGGAGGGGATAGGTTCCCTCCTGCTCGATGGGATTTTGCGTGGCCATGACGATAAAGGGCTCGGCAAGCGAAAAGGTCTCCTCGCCAATGGTAATCTGCTTTTCCTGCATCGCCTCCAGAAGGGCGCTTTGCACCTTGGCGGGGGCCCGGTTGATTTCGTCTGCCAGGATGACGTGGGCAAACAGCGGTCCCTTTTTGACAAAAAATTCCTGCGTCTTCGGGTTATAAATTTGCGTTCCGATGATGTCGGCCGGGAGGAGATCGGGGGTGAACTGAATCCGCTGAAAACGGGCCTCGATAATCCGCGCCAAGGTCTTGACCGCGGTGGTCTTGGCCAGCCCCGGAACCCCTTCCACGAGGATGTGGCCGTCGATGAGCAGTCCCATCAAAAGTCGCTCGGTCAAATATCGCTGGCCGACGATGATTTTTTCGACCTCCGTGAGGACTTCACGAATTTTGGGTTGAATGCTCTCGACCTCGTTGTTCAGCCCTTGAATTTGTGATTGCATTTAAACTCCCTCCATATCCCATCTACCCGAAAAATCCACGCCTCTTTTTCTTTTTTCCCGCCTCGACCGGCGCCTCCCCCTTTTCCGACTTTTCCGAAATGGCGGAAAAGCGCCTCAACAGCTCTTCCTGTTCCTTCGTCAGGTTCCTTGGTGTTTGAACGATAAAGGTGACAATTTGGTCTCCCCGATGTCTGGTTCGGAGATGGGCCGCCCCCTTGCCGCGCAAAACAACCCTGTCCCCCGACTGCGCCCCTTTGGGAATTTCCACCTCCTCCTCGCCGTCAATCGTTGGAACCTTGATGGAAGCCCCCAGCGCGGCCTGAGCCATGCTTACCGGAATTTCACAGAGGATGTTTTCGCCGTCGCGCGCAAACAAATCATGCGGCCTAACTCTCAAATAAACGTACAGATCGCCCGGCGGGCCTCCCCTCTCCCCCGCCTCCCCCTCGCCATTGAGCAGAAGGCGGATGCCCGAATCGACCCCCGGAGGGATTTTGACGCTCAATTTTTTGGACTGGCGCACCTGGCCCGTTCCGCGGCAATCGGAACAAGGATGGGCGATATGCCGCCCAGTTCCCTGGCAGTAGGGGCAGGTGGTGCTGATGGTGAAAAAACCCTGGCTGTGGGCAATCTGCCCCGCGCCGCGGCATTTGGGGCAGGTTTGCGGGCTCGTCCCTTTTTCGGCGCCGGAACCTGTACATGATTCGCAGACGGCGTGGCGGGCGACGTTGATCTGCTTTTCGGCGCCGAAGCAGGCCTCCATGAAGTCGATTTCCAGGTCATAGCGGAGGTCAGCGCCGCCCCGCGCCCGCGCCCGGCCTCTCCGGCCGCCGTTCGAAAATATCCTCCATCCCGGCAAATCCGGTAAAGCCGACCCCTTCCAGCCCCTGATGGCCGAACTGGTCGTAGATCTGCCTTTTGTCGGGATGCGAAAGGACCTCGTAGGCCTCGGAGGCCTCCTTGAACTTTTCCTCGGCGGACTTGTCTCCGGGATTTTTATCGGGATGGAACTTCACCGCCATCTGCCGGTAGGCCTTTTTGATCTCCGCGTCATCGGCGGAACGTTCGACACCGAGGACTTCGTAGTAGTCTTTTTTGATCATGAAGGAATAGGAACTTAGCGATCTTTATCCATTTGTCAATCGCCCATTAATTCATTGCAACTTTCCCCCGTTCCCGTATCTTTGCCGCTTTATGACACTTGTTTCCCTCCAAAACGTCAAAAAATACCGCCTCGCAAACGGCCTTGATGTCCTGCTCGAATGCCGGTGGTTTCGATCAATGTGGGGGTCAAGGTGGGGAGCGTGTGGGAAACCGAAAAAGAAGCGGGATTGAGCCATCTGTTGGAGCACATGGTCTTCAAAGGGACAAAAAGCTTCGGTCCCGGTGAAATTGCAACGCTGGTCGAGGGCTCGGGCGGCGAGATCAACGCCTACACCTCGCTCGATCAGACGGTTTATTTCATCAACTTGAGCTCCCGCTATTCCGACCTGGGCCTGAAACTCATCAAGGAGATGGTCTTTGACGGCGCAAACTCCGCCTCGGAACTGGCGCGCGAAAAAGAGGTGGTCCTCGAAGAAATCCGCCGGGGCAAGGACAACCCCCACAAGTTGGTCGGCGAGGCGCTCTTCGGGCTGGCCTATCGGACACACCCCTACGGCCGGCCGGTCATCGGTTTTGAGGCGACGGTGCGGAATTTTTCGCGGGAGACAGTCAATGAATTCTATCAACGATGGTATGTCCCTTCAAACATGGTGCTCGGCGTCTGCGGCGATTTTGACGAAGGGGTCATGAGGAGGGAGATCGATGCCCAATTCGGCACAGTACCAGACTGTCCCGTCACATTTCCGCTTCTCCCCGAAGAACCCCCCCCTTCCAAACCGCGCCTTCTGCGTCTTTCCAATCCGGTGGAGGGAACCTATCTCAATCTTGCCTTCCCCATCCCCTCGTTCACGCACCCGGATATTGCCGCACTCGACCTCCTCTCGCACCTTTTGGGCGACGGCGAAACCTCGCGGCTGGAGCAGATCGTCAAGGAAAAGAAGGGGCTGGTGAACAACGTCCATTCCTACGCCTTCACCCCCCGCTTTTCCGGATTGTTCGTCATCGACGTTCAGTTGCCGGCAGGCAAGGCGCACAAGATTCTTCCCGCCGTTTTCGAGGAGATCGATTTTTTCAAAAACAATCCGGCGCCCGCGGAAAATCTGGCGCGGGCCAAATTAAATCTCAAGAGCTCGGTCTTCTACGAAAAAGAAACCTGCGAGGGGACCGCCCGCAAATGGATGCTCTACGAGACCACCGCCGGAAACTATCGTTTCGAGGAAGAATACATGAATGCCATCGACCGGGCGACCGAATACGATATTCGCCGGGCGGCCAACCGGTATCTTGTCGGCTCCCGCGCCTCCACGGTTCTTTTGCATCCGGAAAGGCAAAAAGTCGCGCTCACTTTCCCGCAAATCGTCAAACAAAAAAAACGGCCGGTTGGGAAAAAACCATACAGCCTGGTCGAAACGATGGGGGACATTCATAAGTACCGCCTCGTTAACGGCGCTGTGGTTCTTCTCCGCAAAAACCGCCGCGTCCCGCTGATTTCGCTCAAAATGGCCGCTCCCGGCGGCCTAAACCGGCCCTCAAAATCGCCGAAATCACCGAGTCGATCGCGGGTCATGTGGAAGGTTATTCGGGACGCAATTCGTGGGGGGTTTCGTCCGGTTTTTTGTCGGACAAGGCCGAAGCCGGGGTGGATCTCTTTTGCGATGTGCTGACAAACCCCGCCTTCGACGCGAAGGAATTTGCCAAGGAACGGCGTCTGATGCTGGAGGCGATTAAAAACCAGGAAGACTCGCTCTCGCACGTGGCGTTTGAAAAATTCCAGGCGACTCTCTTTAAAAAACATCCGTACGGTCTCTCGTTGATCGGAACCAATCATTCCGTGAAATCAATTTCCCTTAACCGGGTGCGGCGTTTTTATACCGGACTGATGGACCCGCGCAACATGGTCTTCTGCGCCGTGGGGGACTTCGAGGGCGAATCTTTTTTGGAGATGTTGTCCCCCCGCCTGTTGAAAATAAAGCCAAAACGCCTTCTTCATCCCCGGCTCAAAGCCGAGGCCTCTCCCACATCCATCCGGAAAGTGGAGGTAAAAAAGGAAAAGATGCAGGCGCATCTCGTTTTGGGTTTTTTGGGGACAACCCTGGCGAGCCCCGACCGCTACGCCTTCGAGGTGGCAAACAACATCCTGTCGGGCCAGGGGGGGCGCCTTTTTCTGGAACTGCGCGACAAACAATCGCTGGCCTATGCGGTAAGCTCCGCCCTGGTGGAAGGGATCGAGCCGGGATTTTTTTCGGTCTATATGGGCACCGAGCCGCGAAAATTATCGACGGCGCTGGACGGAATTTTAAAGGAGCTTGAAAAAATAAGGAGCGAAAAAGTCCCCGAGACGGAGCTCAATCGGGCCAAAAATTACATCGTGGGAAACTACGACATCGACCTGCAGAGGAACTCCGCCGTCTCGTCCACGCTGGCCTTTAACGAACTCTACGGTTTGGGCCTTGCCGAGTTTGAAAATTATCCAAAAAACGAACTCTACGGTTTGGGCCTTGCCGAGTTTGAAAATTATCCAAAAAACATCATGAAGGTGACCTCCGACGAGGTTCTGGAAGTCGCGCGGAAATATTTGACGCTCGACCGGTATGTTTTGTCGGTGGTTCAGCCGTGATTTTTCTGATTTGCCGCGGGGCCTTCACTTCTTTTTTTCGCCGGCATGATCCTTCACCGTCACTTCCGAATCCTCGTCAAACAACTTGAACCTTTTCACCTCCGAAGGACTCAAATTCACCGCGTCACGCGCCAAGGTGACGGTGCCGGAAATTTTTTTGGCCTCGCTAAGCTTTTTTGCCTCGGCATCCTGATGAATGGCATCGATGATATCGTCCAGCTGGCCCGACTTGGCCACCAGCCCCGTCCCCTTGATGAAGCCGGCTACCGTCCGGTGATCGGCCGGCATGGCCACGCCAAGGTTTACCTTCACCAGCGCCGTTCCCACAATTTCTTTTTCATCACGGGTGAGCTTGTCGTAACGGGCTTTGAGAATCTCCTTAATGGCCATTGCATTCGATTAAACCATTGATTAAACGTTTGAGTCCAGCTAAAACATTCATGTGTCTGCGTGCCCGAGTGCCTGGGTGCCTGAGTAAGGACACGGGCACGCGGGTACTTGGGCACTAATGAGACAATGTCTTTTCCGGATCGCATCCGCCACATTCATCTGATCGCCGTCTGCGGCACGGGAATGGGGTCTCTTGCGGGGCTTCTCCAATCGAAAGGGTTTGTCGTCACCGGTTCGGATCAGAACATCTATCCCCCCATGAGCCTTGAACTGGAAAAACTGGGAATCCGGCTCATGTCCGGATATTCACCCGAAAATCTCAAAAAAAAAGCGGATCTCGTCGTCGTCGGCAATGTCGTCTCCAAAACCAACCCTGAAGTTTTGGAAATGATCCGGAAAAATATCCCCTACTGCTCCATGCCCGATGCCCTCGCCCATTTTTTCATGCAAAACAACCGCTCCATCGTCGTGGCCGGCACGCACGGCAAGACAACTACTTCAGCGGTTATCGCCCATCTTTTGCTCAAGATGGGGAACGACCCTTCCTTTTTGGTCGGCGGGGTTTTGCAGGACTCCCAAAAAAATTACCGGATCGGCCGCGGCCCTTATTTTGTCATCGAAGGGGACGAATACGATACCGCCTTTTTCGACAAAGGCCCGAAGTTTCTCCATTACAAACCCTGCTACACCATTGTCACCTCCCTTGAATTCGACCATGCCGATATCTACCGCGATCTCGATCATTTGACCGAATCGTTTGTCCGCCTGCTTGAAACCAACGATCCCAAAGGATTCGTTCTGGCCTGCACCCATTATCCCCGGTTGATGGAAATTCTGACAAAAAGCGCCTCGCCGGTTGAAACTTACGGATTCAGCGACGGTTCGACATGGAACGCCGGCAAATTTTCCTTTGAAGGGGGCAAAACATCATTTGATATTCTTTATCGCAGTCGAAGGGAAGTCCGGATGGAGTCCCCTCTCGCCGGGCGGCACAACATCTTAAACGTCCTCGCCGCGTATGCACTGCTCCAAAAACTGGGCTTTAAGGCAGACCCAATTCAGGAGGCTTTGAGAACATTCAAGGGAATCAAGCGAAGACAGGAGGTGCTGGGGGTTGTCAACGACATCGTGGTCATGGATGATTTTGCCCACCATCCCACTGCTATCCGGGAAACCGTTGATGCCGTAAAAAGAAAATATTCCGGCTACAAAATCTGGTCGGTCTTCGAGCCGCGCTCCAACACGAGCAAAAGAGACATTTTTCGGAAGGAATTTGCCCGCTCATTTGGCGGCTCCGATTTTGTTATTCTGGCCGACGTCTTCATGCCGGAAAAAGGAACCAACGGAAAGATTCTCGACGTTGATCGTTTGGCCTCCGACATCGAAAAATCCGGCATCTTGGCTCGACATATCTCCGGCGTCGAGACCATTGTGGACACATTAAAAAAAGAGGTGACGCCACCCGCCGTCATTCTGATCATGAGCAACGGGGGATTTGGAGGAATTCACAAAAAGGTGCTAGAATCGCTCAAATAATGCCTTCGAAAAAGAAAAAGTGGAGAACCGTCGTTTTTGTTTCCCTTGCGGGCCTGGTTTTTTTTCTTTTTTCCCTCCACATCGTTCTCAACAGGCAGAAAACCCAAAAGTTCCTCATCGCCGCCGCCAACCAGCACCTCGACGTCGCCCTTTCGGCGGATGAACTCCATTTTAACGGGGCAACCGGCCATTTTTCGGGCAAAAAACTTGACCTGAAGATCCCACGCGCTCATCTCTCCCTCTCGCTTGACCGCTTTCGCGTGGCCATCTCCCCCTTTTACCTGGTCTTCGGAAAGGTTCATCTGGCGGATCTGCAGGCGGAGGCGATAACCATCAACATTGAGGCCCTCCCGCAGAGTGATGCAAAAGGACCGGAACGGGCCGGCCGCGATCTTTCAAAATTGCTGAACAATTTTTCCGTCGACCGGGCGCAAATAAAAAATATCGCCGTCACCTTTCCGGAACTGCAGACGTTAAGAATCGGAAAAATCGGCGTGAAGGGGCGCATTCCCTGGCTTTTCTATTCGCGGGGGCTTGATATCACCGTCTCGGATATTGTCTATCGATCCACAAGACTCGATTTTTTTGCCGGGGAACTGGAGGCCTCCGGATCGTTCACCGTTGAATACGACCCTTCCGCCGGGAAAAACAGACCCGGGCTCGACGGCCGCCTCCGCCTCAATTCGTTTCTGCTGTCGGCGCCCAAAACCCCCATCCCCTGGAACCCGGCGCCCGCCTGGGATGAGTCGTTGAATCCGCTTCTGGCGGAAAAGTACGGAGAGCGGATTCCGGACAACCGCGCCTTTGTTTATATCGACTCTGCCGATCTCCCGTTTTATTTTGACCCTCGACGAGTCGGCGTTGATCATGGAACCGTCAAGGCCTTCGGCGGGAAACTGGAAATCGACGCCGAATGGGACAAAAAAGAAGAGAGGGCTGTCTACCATATCGAAAATTCCATCCCCTTTCGCCTCGTCCTTCTCCCCCTGGGCAAGGCCAAATTCCGCCAATCATTCGAGAAGGCGGGGGTGGAAATCTCCGGTGCCGGCCGACTCCAAAGCCTTGCGAGCGGAGATATTCCGGGCATGCTCAAGATCAGGCTGTTCAAGAACAGGATCGATCCTTCCAAAGAAAATTTGTCCCTCTCTGCCGAAACCGGTTTTCGGGACGGCATACTGAACGCAAAAAATATAAAAATCACCCTCGCCGATGGAACCATCACCGGTTCGGGTGCAATCGACCTGCTGAAAAAAACCGCCACGAGCCGCTTCACCGGAAAAAATTTCGACGCCCGCACGGTGGTCCGTTTCTTTTCCACCATCGATATTCCGGGGCGGGCCGATCTTTCGGGCGGCATCGCCGGAAGCCTCGCCAATCCGACCTTTGACCTGACACTCACTTCACCCGAGGCCGGCTACGAGAACCTTACCTTCGGCTCCTTTAACGGCCGGCTGGTCATCCGCGATAAAAATCTCAAACTGACGGGGACGACTCTGCTTGCGGGAAGCGGATCGGGGCGGATTGATCTCGATATCACCGAGGTGTTTCGCTCTTCGAAACAAAAGGTCGAGTTGAAAACCGATTTCAAAAATCTTCCCCTCGGCCCCCTTCTTGAATCGGCCGTCGTCAGCGGGACCTTAAGCGGTTTTTTCAACATGACGAAAGAAAAACAAACCTACGACGGCAGGGGAAATCTGGAGGTCTCCGACATCCTCTGGTACAAGGTTCCCATCCAGCGAATGACCGGTCAGCTCGGGCTTAAAGACAAGAGTCTCGCTGTCTCCGGCATCCGGATTATCTTCGACGCGTCGCAACCGGTTCTTGCCCCCTCAAAACCCCTTGTCTTCCGCTTTGACCCCGACGGATACCGGTTTGACGGATCGGTCCTGCCGACCGTCACGGTTGATGGCTACCGCAAAACGGACGATCCGGAACACCTTTTTTTCAAATTGAAGGCGGCGAAGACGCCGCTCGGTTTCCTCAAACCGCTGGTTCCCATTCGCATCGACCAGTTTTCGGCAAGCGGGGATTTTGACGTCGCCTACAACCTCCCCTCCCCCATCGATTCCACGGTCACCGCCGATCTTTCCGCCTTCGAGTTCACCGGCGAGGAAAAAAACATCCGCCTCACTGGAAAAGCACGCGTCGATTTCGAAAACCGGAAAATTGTTTTCCACAACAGCCCTTTTGCAATCGGGTCGGGGCGCGTCACCCTCGACGGCCCATTGGGGATTGCCGAGGGTTCCGCCCTGCGGGCAAAAGGTTCGCTCGATCTGGCCCAGTTGACCGGCATCCTCCCTTTTCTGGTGGAGGGGGAGGGAATGGCCGATATCGATCTTGTCTGGGAGAATTCGGTTTTCAAGCCCTCCTTCGACGGCCGAATCGGCTTTAAAAATTCCTCGCTTTTCCTGCGCGACCTGAAACGGGATCTGACCGAAATCGACGGCTCCCTCAAACTGAAAGGGAACCGCTACGAATTCGACCGGCTGGCCCTCCGCTACGATGACGCGCCGGTGGCGCTTGCCGGATGGATCGAATGGACCCCGCCGCGGATCGCCTCCGCTGATCTCCGCCTTAAGGGAGATGAAATCCCCCTCTCGCGTCCGGATGCCTGGAGGCTTTTTGCCGACGCCGATGTCTCGCTCCGAGGGACGGGGGGCGGTCTCACATTGTCGGGAACCTTGAACGTTGTGGAAGGCTCTTATTACAAGGATTACAGCCTCTCTCAGTTCGTCCTGAAGCCGGTGGGGGTGGTGGAGATGAAGGAGGAACTGATCCCGGAGGCATTCCGCGACGTGAATCTCGACCTGAAGGTCAAAAGCGCCGGTGAATTCGAAATCCGCAACAATCTGGCCGACCTCGCGCTGAAGAGCGACATCGACCTCGAAGGCATGGCCTCCAACCCGCAGGCGTCGGGACACATCGATATCGTCGAGGGGGAGATTCATGCCTTCGGGATCGATTTTGAAAACGCAACCGGATTCGCCGCCTTCGGGCGGGGAAGGGGTTTGAACCCGTTCATCGAATTTTCGGCCTCGCACGAAATTCAGGACTACGAAATTCGCGCCAAACTCGAAGGACCGATGGACAATCTGCAGTTGTCTCTGGAATCCACCCCGGCCCTGGGGCAGAACGAAATCATTTCGCTCATCGCCTACGGCAGAACACCCGATCAGCTCTCGGCGGGGGATCAGAATTTTTTTTCCCGCACCGCCATCGCCTCGCAGATCGTGGGACTTCTGCAAAGGCCTCTCTCGAAGGCGACGCATCTTGATATCGTCCGTCTCGAGGCGGAATACGGAAAGGCCGAGCCGATCCTTTCCCGCATCTCGGTGGGAAAAAGGCTTTCCCCCCGCTTTTCCGTCGCCTTCACCACCGACCTTACGCTGGACGAGGCGCTCAAGGGCATTCAGGTGGAATACGAAATTTTCGACAACATCCTTCTTAAAGGAATAAAAGACACTGGCTCTCGCTACCGCTTTGATTTAACATTACGGCTACAGGCCTATTGAACTCTAAGTGAGCCATCGGGCTTGCCCCGTGGCGAACGTGGGGTTTGGGGCCATTTGAGGCCCGAAATCCATGACGCGAATAGCAACAAACGGGCCGAAAGGGCCCCAAGTCTAAATGATCCAGCGCGGAATCCGGCTCACTGTTGTACTTTGCCTGTTATGCAGTTTTCCGGTTTGGCCGGCGCTCTCCCTCCAGCGGAAAAACAAACCGGACGAGGCGCCTCGTCCGATGCTTATCATCCGAAAACTCGGCGTTACCGGCAATTATCCCTATCTCGGAAAAAAAATTCTCCGATTGAGCTCCCTGCAGTCGGGGGAGCCTTTTCACCCCGAATCAATCGCCGAAAACGAAAAACGGATCGCCGATTTTTTTGAAAATGAGGGCTACACCGGCACCACCGTCGCGATCAGCGCAAAACCCGACGTTAAAAAGCCGTTTGTCAACATCCGCATCGCCATTCACAAAGGGAAGACTTATCGTCTGGGAAAAACGGAATTCATTGGAAACACCTTTTTTTCGAATGCCTGGCTCCATAACCAGCTCGAAGGGTTCGGGCACTTTCGGTTGAGCCGGATCAAAAGGAAACTCAAGAAAATCGAGCAGAAATATGGTAACAACGGTTTTGTCCGCGCCCGGGTCAAGTTGATTTCAGTGGAAACAGACGAAATAAAAAGACGGGTGAACGTTGTCGTCGAAATGATCGAACGAAAAAGGCTCAAAATTAATTTCGACGGCAACCGCTGGTTTTCGCCCCAGAGGTTGGACGATCATGTCACCTTTTTTACGGATCGCGGCTATGACCGGTTTGAAGTGGAGCGGAGCGAACAGGGGCTGATTGATTTTTACCGCCACAACGGATTTATCGACGCCGGCCTCGAAGCGGAGGTGACTGAACCATCGGAAAATGAAATTCATGTCACTTTCACCATCAGCGAGGGAAACCGGGCCCGGCTTAAAAAGGTTGTTTTCGACGGGGCCACAGCCTTTGGAGAAAAGGCGCTGGTCTCGGTGATGGGCAACCAACCGCACACCCTGGCCCGTCAGGGCTTTTTTCGCGAAGACATCGTGGAGGAGGATGTGGACCGCATCGCCAAATATTATCATGAACACGGCTGGTTCGACGCGAAGGTCACCGAGTGGGAGATCGTGGCCAACCGTTTCCGCGACCAGATGACAATGGTTGTCGGCATTGACGAAGGGACCCCCTATCTTCTCGACAATGTTCTTTTCAAGGGCAACCGGGAATTTGAGGCCTCCACTCTTTTTCGAAAGTCCGGATTAAAGCTCAAGAAACCTCTGGAGGCCGACAAGGTCTCGCGGGCGCAGGATAAGATCATCGCCCTCTATCAGGAAAAAGGCTACGCCTATGTCAAAATCAACGCGACAACGGAGCCTGATCGCGAGGCGGGCCTTCGCCACGCCGAAGTGGCTTCGGCCACGCAGGCGGGTGCGGTGTCGCTTACATTCGCGATTGATGAGGGCCTTAAGGCGCAGATCGGCCGAATCGTCATCAACGGACAATACGCGACCAAAGAGAAGGTCATCCGGGAAAATTTAAAAATCAAAAGCGGCGATCCGTACACCTACAAAAAAATACTCGACGCCCAGTTGAATCTGAAAAGGCTCGGTATCTTCGACCATGTGCGGATCCTGACCCCGGATGTCGATAAGGAGAACGCCGTGGTCGATCTGGAGGTGCAGGTCACCGAAAGGAAAAGCTGGACCTTCGACGCGGATGCCGGTTTTGACAGCGACAAGCTCGCCTCCGGCCAGTTTCTTCTCACCAAACAAAATATTTTCGGCCTGGCCAAGCAGGTTCAGTTTCGCCTGGTCGGCGGCTTCGAGTTCGACCGCGGCGAGGCGACTTTCTATTCCCCGCGGGTGTACGGGGCGAGCTGGAACCTCGTCAACCAGTACTTTGTCCAGTACGAAGACGACGAACAGTTCAACGCCGCCTCTTTCGGCGGATCGGTGGGGGTCTTGAAACATTTCGGCCCCGATTGGACCGTCCTGATGAAAATGCAGGCAAACCGGATGAATATTTTTGAAGGCGAGAGCAACACCGACGCGCTGGCGGAGAACCTCTTTGACAGCACCTTTCTGGAAAATATTTTTTCCGTCACCTACGACACGCGGGACAATTTTGCCGATCCCGGCAGAGGCTTTTACGCCCTTGTCTCAACCGAGTTCGACACCGATCTGGCCGACGCCTCCAATGTTTTCAACATAGCCAAGGTCAACCTCGCGCACTATCTTCATTTCTTGAACCGGTTCACGCTTGTCAACGCATTCAGGGCCGGCAAGTTGTTCCGCATCAATCCCTCCGCCCGCGTTCCGGTGACAAAACTTTTCTTCATGGGGGGAAACGACACCGTGAGAGGCTTTGACGAGGATGCCGTCGATTCCGGAGGCGGAACCACGTCGGTCATTTACAACGCGGAGCTTCACTACCGCCTCTTCAACAACTTCAAGCTGGCCGGATTTTTCGACGCCGGAAGCCTGACCGAGACGATCACCGGCATCTCGCGCGACTCCATCCGGGAGTCGGCCGGTGTCGGTCTCCGCTATTTCACCCCCGTGGGGCCGATTCGCCTTGACTACGGGTTTGTTTTGGACAAAAAAGAGGGGGAAAAAGGACAGAGGTTTCATTTTTCCTTCGGCTATTTTTTCTAGATGAAAACGACCGCCGAAATCACCGTCCGTTGGAACGACTGCGACCCGATGGGACACGCCAACAATGCCGTCTATTTCACCTATTTCGAGCAGGCCCGCGTGGCCCTTTTCAGAAAATTTTTCAGGATTGAAGAGGGAAAACCGATCCGGGCCTCCCATTTTCCCTTCATCATTGCCGAAATCTCCTGCAAATTCCTCAAGCCGGTTCATGTGGATGAGCGGCTTGTCGTGGAGGCCCGCGTGACGCAGGTGAAAAATTCAAGCTTCATCATTGAATATGACATGATGGACAAACTGAACGGTGAACAAGTGGCGACAGGAAGTTCGGCCCTCGTCTGGTACGATTACAAAACCGGAAAATCGACGCCGATTCCGGAGGAATACCGGAAAAAACTGACATCTTAATGACACGATGGCCTACAATCTTCCTTCTGGCTGTTTTGTTTTTCATCAGCATCAATTTTTCTGAACTGGAACTCCGCTTGAAGAACAGCCGTGTTAAGACCGTGCCGACGCCTCCGATGTTCGATGTCCAGACCGAGACTCTGACAAAACCACCCGGCGACGACGGCCGGATTCACGGCCGGATATTCCAAAAGTATTTCAACCAGGAGGGTTCTACCTCGGGACGAAGCCCCGATGAAATTTCGGTGAAATTTTCCGGTCCGGCCGAAATTCACGGTATCTTGATGAGCGTGGACTGCTGGAAGTCGACCCGGCTGGTGGAATTCGCCGCGGGGCTAAACCAGAAACCGGCCTATCAGACCAAGGGGGATCATGAGATGCTCATGCATGTCAGTTTTGCGACAAATAACGAGGCGGGCAAAATCGACGAGCAGGTCTGGTTTCCCAAACCCTTTCTGATGAGTCCCTCCGATTCATTAAACATCGGCGCCTGGATCCAGAATGTCAGTTCGAAAAAACAGGGTGTCTCGCCGGAGATGATTGTTTATTACACCTGGGCAAAACCTTAATTTCTTTTCTCATCCCTCAATTTGCGGTGATACTTAATCGCAAACCGGTGGGCCTCGTCGCGGAGGCGCTGGAGGAGCAGGAGTTCGGGGCTTCCTTTTTTTAAGACAAGCGGATTTTTGCGGTGCGGAAGGTAGATTTCTTCTTCCTTTTTTCCTTCCCAAATTCCTTTAGCCCGGGCGCCGGGCCCTTTCCCCTTGGCCACACCGATTGCGGCAATTTGACCAAAACCCGATTCTTCCAGGACCTGCAAGGCCGCGTTGAGCTGTCCCTTGCCGCCGTCGATGACGAGGAGGTCAGGAAGATTGTAGGGGCGCGATTCATCGCGCCCGGGCGCCATAAATGACGCCCCTACGGCAAACCTCCTCCCCAACACCTCCTTCATCATCGCATAATCATTCGGCTCCTCTTTCATCCGGATTTTATAATGCCGGTACTCATTCTTATCCGGCTCTCCATCAATAAAAACAACACGGGAACCGGTGGCCTTTTTTCCGGAGATGTTCGAGATATCGTAACACTCCATCCGGTGCGGAAATTTGGAAAGACTTAAGGCTTCCTGAAGGAGTTTGAGCGCCTCCTGTGTCTGATACTCCTTATTCACCAGACGGGAAAATTGGGCCTGCGCATTTTTGAAGGCCAGTTCGATTAAATCCTTTTTCTCCCCCTTTTGCGGCGCCCGGATGACAACCTTTTTTTCCTTTCTCTCCGTCAAAAGCCGTGTGAGGACCTCCGGGTTTTCCGGAAGATGGGAAACAAGAATCTCATCGGGAATAAAAACAGATCCGAGATAATACTGATTTAGAAAGTGATCGACCACCTGGGCGTCTTCCTCAAGACATCCGACCGGATAATAGCGGGAATCGACCAGTGTTCCCTTGCGGATGACAAAAAGCGCAATCACACCGCGGTCTCCCTCTCGATAGAGCGAAACCAGATCCTGGTGCAGACCGCCATGCTTGACTACCTTCTGTTTTTCTAGCGTCGCTTCCAAGTTCGCCAGTAAATCGCGCCACTTGGCCGCCTCCTCAAAACGTTCCTTGTCCGACGCACGAGTCATGCTTTCTTTCGCCTGTGCGATGAGTGTTTCGTTCTTCCCTTCCAGAAAAAGCCGAACCTGATCAACCTGCCTGACGTAATCCTCCCGGCTGACATAGCCGACACAGGGGGCGCTACAGCGATGAATTTGATATTCCAGACAGGGACGCGACCGGTTGTTGATTTCGTGATCCGAACAGGTCCGGAGGCGAAAATGGCGATAAATAAAATCGACCGTCTCGCGGCAAGCCTGAGCTGAGGAATAGGGGCCAAAGTAGAGGGCCTTATCCTTCTTGATCTTGCGGGTGACCATCAGACTGGGGAAAGGATGATTGGCGGTCAGCTTGAGGCTGACGTAGGTTTTGTCGTCTTTGAGAAAAATGTTGTAGCGCGGCTTGTGCTTTTTGATGAGGCTGTTCTCGAGAAGAAGCGCCTCTTTTTCGTTGTCGGTGACGAGGGTATCGATATCCCTCACCCGGTTCATCAGGAATTTAACCTGATACCGGCTGTCGGCCTCTTTGGAAAAATAACTTCGAACGCGGGAGCGGAGATTCACCGCCTTCCCCACGTAGATGATCTTTCCCCCTTCCCCTTTCATGAGATAGACGCCGGGAGAGGTCGGAAATTCGGCGATTTTTTCCTCGATGCTCACACCTTCACCCCGTAACTCAATTCCATCTCCTTTAATTTTTTGATCTGATCTCTTAAAGATGCCGCCTCCTCAAACTTCATATTTTCCGCATGTTTTTTCATTTGCCGGGTCAGATGGTTGATGATTGAGGGAATTTCTTCGGACGGCATATCCACCCCTTTTCCCTCGGCGACCACCGGGACCGTCATATAATCGGCCTCCGATTCGATATAGAGCGAATCGCGGATTTCTTTGGTCACCGATCTGGGCGTGATGCCGTGTTTTAAGTTATACGCCTCCTGAATCGCCCGGCGGCGGTTTGTTTCGGCAATTGCCGATTGAAGCGATCCGGTCATCGTATCGGCATAGCAGACGACATGTCCTGCGATGTTGCGTGCGGCCCGGCCGAAGGTTTGAACGAGCGACCTCTCCGATCTTAAGAATCCCTCTTTGTCGGCATCCAAAATGGCCACCAGCGCCACCTCGGGAATATCGAGCCCCTCGCGGAGAAGATTGATGCCGATCAACACGTCAAATTTCCCCAGCCGAAGATCGCGGATGATTTCAATCCGCTCCAGCGTCTCGATATCCGAGTGAAGATATTTAACGCGCATTCCCCTCTCTGAATAATACTGCGTCAGATTTTCGGCCATCCGTTTGGTGAGCGTCGTCACCAAAACACGATTCCCTTTTTCAACCACCCCGTTAATCTCCTGCATGAGATCATCCACCTGTGATCCAACCGGCCGGACGGTAATTTCCGGATCGATGAGCCCCGTGGGCCGGACCACCTGCTCCACAACTTTCCCGCGGCTTAACCGCATTTCATAAGGCCCCGGCGTGGCGGACACATAGATGGTCTGATCGACCATCCCCTCAAACTCGTCAAATCGGAGCGGCCGGTTGTCGAGGGCCGAGGGAAGACCGATCCCCTTCGTACATCCCCCCCAGTTGAGGCACCCCCACATGCGACTCGTCGATAAAAAGAAGGAAACCTTTTGGAAAATACTCGAGAAGCGTCGGCGGCGGGGCCCCAGGGGGCCTGCCGGTTAAATGACGGGAATAATTCTCAATCCCCTTGCAAAAACCAATCTCATCAATCATCTCCAAATCGAACAATGTCCGTTGCTCGATGCGTTGGGCCTCAATCAGCTTGTTGTTGTTCTTGAAATATTTGACCCGTTCAACAAGCTCCTCTCTAATGGCCGCCATGGCCCGTTTGAGCTGATCTTCCGGAGTGACATAATGAGAACCGGGGTATATGGCGATCTGATCAATCTTTTCTACAACCCCCACTTTTAGGGGGTCCATCACCGAAATCTGATCAATCTCGTCTCCAAAAAACTCCATCCGGACGGCGCGGTCTTCCTCGTAGGCGGGAAAAATTTCGACGACATCGCCCCGGACGCGAAAAGTCCCGCGGTGAAAATCGATGTCGTTTCGCTCGTACTGGATTTCAACCAGTTTGTCAGTTTGTTCAAAATTTCCGTCCGCGAAACGCTCATCCCCTTTTTGATGTCCACCAGCATCCCATGATAGGCCTCCGGCGAGCCGAGGCCATAGATGCAGGAGACAGAGGCAACGATGACGACATCGGGGCGTTCGAGAAGCGATCGGGTGGCCGAGTGGCGCATCTTGTCGATGTCCTCGTTGATGGCCGAGTCTTTTTCGATGTAGGTGTCTGTCCGCGGGACGTAGGCCTCCGGCTGGTAGTAATCGTAGTAGCTGACGAAATATTCCACGGCGTTTTCGGGAAAGAGAACTTTGAACTCGGAATAGAGCTGGGCGGCGAGTGTTTTGTTTGGGGCAATGATCAGCGCCGGCTTTTGGACTTGTGCGATCACATTGGCCATCGTGAAGGTTTTCCCCGAACCGGTCACACCGAGCAGGGTCTGATGTTTTAAAGCCTTGTCGACACCATCGACCAGCTTTTCAATCGCCTCCGGCTGATCCCCGCAAGGCTTGTATTCGGAGACGATTTTAAAGGAGGGCATGAAGCACAATTTAGCGACTAGCGGGAGCGATTGCAAGAGTCGTCCTCTTCGGATAGGTTATAGTTAAGCGAGCAATCTGGCTTTGTCAGTTGCGAGCGCGGGGTTTGGGGCCACCTGCCCGCCGGATTGGCAGGCGGGTTTGAGGCCCGAAAATAAATAGACGCGAGTAGCATCAGCCGAGCCGAAAGGGCCCCAAGTAAAATGTCCAACGATCTCTTTTCCCAAAATGTGCAATCACTCGCCCCTTTGGCCGACCGGATGAGGCCACAGACGTTTGAGGAATTTGCGGGACAAAGCCACATCGTCGGTCCCGGAAAATTTTTGACGCAGGTCTTTGAATCCCCCATCCTCCCCTCCCTGATTTTCTGGGGTCCGCCCGGCTCGGGAAAAACCACTCTCGCCTTCCTGTTGGCGAAAAAAAAGGATTGCCGATTCGTCCCGCTGTCTGCCGTGACCTCCGGCATTAAAGAGGTCAAAGAGATGATTGCGGAGGCGGACAGTCAACTGAAGCTCTACGGAAAACGAACCATCCTTTTTGTGGACGAAATCCACCGCTTCAACAAGGCCCAGCAGGACGCCTTTTTGCCGTACATCGAAAAAGGGACGATTATTTTCATCGGCGCCACGACGGAGAATCCTTCATTTGAGGTCGTCTCCCCCCTTTTGTCCCGATGCAAGGTGCTGGTTCTTAAAACACTGACGACGGACGATTTGAAAAAAATTCTTCGTTTCGCGCTGATGGATGAAAAAAGGGGATTGGGAAAATTAAAAATCAAAACGGCCGCCGAGGCGGAAGAATATCTCTGCGAATCAAGCGATGGAGATGCGCGAAGGATGTTGAATACGCTGGAGACAGCGGTATCATTGTTGAAAAATCCCCCCTCCCCCCCCCTTTGAAAAAGGGGGGCCGGGGGGGATTTCATCGATCGACGATCCACCATCCACCCTCACCCTCCCCCACATCGAATCGGCCCTGCAAAAGAAAGCGCTCCTCTACGACAAATCGGGCGAGGAGCATTACAATCTGATCTCCGCCTTTATCAAGAGCATGCGTGGTTCGGACCCGGACGCGGCCGTATATTATCTGGCGCGGATGCTGGAGGCGGGGGAGGAACCGTTGTTTCTGGCCAGAAGAATGGTTATTTTTGCCAGCGAGGATGTCGGCAATGCCGACCCGCAGGCGGTCCAGGTGGCGATTAGTTGCATGCAGAGCTTTGACTTTGTCGGCATGCCGGAAGGTTGGATTCCACTCGCACAGTGCGCCACTTATCTGGCAGGCGCCCCGAAGAGCAATGCGTCCTATATGTCTTATCTGTCCGCCAAGTCCGATGTCGAACAATTCGGCCCACTACCGACCCCCATGCATCTGCGCAATGCCCCGACCAAACTGATGAAAAATCTGGGCTACGGCAAAGGGTACAAATACGCCCACGACGAAAAAGACCATATTGTGGACCAGGAGCATCTGCCGGAAAAACTGAAGGGGAAAAAATATTATCACCCGACAGACATCGGATATGAAAGAAACATCAGGGAATGGCTGGAGAAGGTGGAAAAGAAGAAAACACCTTGATCCGCTCCGCGCATTTATTGCATCGCCCGCAGGACTTAATCCCTCTCGGATTGAGGCATGAAAAAGTCAGATGAAAGGGCAACCCCCGGCCATAGTGGAGGACATCCTTCTTTTTCCACCCAACAAAGGGGCTTTTGATTTTAACGGCAAATCCCAGCGACTGGTGAAAGATCTTTTCCAATCCCCTGAAATACAACGGACGCGCATCAGAGAAGGGATTTCCTTTCAGTGAACCGACGGCAAAAGAACCGATCCCTTTTTCTGCGCAAAAGGCCGCCGCCTTGGAAAAAAGAAACAGATTCCGGCCGGGCAAGTAGACGGCCTTGTCGGACGAACGGACACCGGGCACTTTTCGGCTGTTCAGGCTCCAATGATTCTTAAGGACATCCCCCATCGGCGCCTCAAGAATCTTTAATTTACCAAGACCACCCTCCCCCCTTCCCCCCCGACTAATCTGTCTTAAAAATTTCTTCAGCCAATAAATCTCCGCCTTCTCCCAGCAATACCCCTGTTTCACGTAGACCGGGTGAACCCGCCGATATTTTTTGATCGCCCAATCCAGAAGAACCGCGCTGTCGGCCCCGCCGCTTGCCAGAATGGTAATTGAATTGTTTGATGGAACTCCGGCTTTCATTGGGTTATCCTCTATCCGTTATGAATCTTCAAAACAAGGTTGTTTTGATCACCGGCGGGGCTCGTCGGGTGGGGCGTTGTCTGGTGGAAAATTTCGCCCGGCGGGGGGCGCGAATCGCCTTTACCTACAAAACATCAAAAAAAGACGCCGATCTCATGGTCAAGCACTTATACAAAAACGAGGTCCCGGCAGTTGCCTATCCGGCGGAAATGGGAAAATTAAACGACGTGGCGAAAATTCTCAAGGATCTGAAAAAGCGATGGGGGGGCATCGATGTGCTCATCAACAACGCCGCTGACTTTTACCGGACACCCCTCGAAAAAATCACCGAAAAAGATTGGGATCACTTCATGACCGTCAACCTGAAGGGAAGTTTTCTTTTCGCCTGGCAGGCGGGATTGGAGATGAAAAAGAAAGGTTTTGGCAAGATCGTCAATATCGCCGATTGGGCCGGGGAAAGACCGTATAGAAATTATCTCCCCTACTGCGTGTCAAAATCAGGAATCATCGGCCTCACCAAGGCGCTGGCCAAGGAACTGGCCCCCGAGGTTTGTGTCAATGCCGTCTCCCCCGGCCCGGTCCTGCCGCTTACGGGGACCACCAACGCGGATCAAAAGAAACTGATCAGGAATCTCCCCTTAAAAAAAATCGGGTCGCCCCGGGATATTGCCGAGGCGACCCTTTTTTTGGTCGAGAAAACCGACTTTGCCACCGGAACCGTACTTGCCGTCGATGGGGGACGGTTGATTCAGTGACGCCTATAATTCGCCCCCTTCTTCCCCTATGTCTTCTCCCTTTTCCTGAAAACAGGAGTCGTGGTCTTCATTCCCGCCGGCGACCTCTTCCTCCATGGCCATGCAGGTGGTTGGAGGCGACGTGAAGGTGACCGGGGTGAAAGTGCCGGAGCAATCCCAGTTGTCGGCAAAGGCAATGGAAATGTCCTCCACACCGGGGAGGGTCAAGGCCGTCACCGGATCGACAAAGGCGTTGGTTTCGACAAGGGTGAAGGTTTTTTCTTCCGTTCCCGTATCATAGGCGATGCTGAAGGCCTCCGTCCCGCTTTCACTGAAGGTGCATCCTTCGGATTCAGCGACCACTTCGAAGCAAAAACAGCTGATATCGGGGCTGAACTGGCAACCCGGATCGTTTTCGAAATTCTCTCCGGGATCACAGTCCTCAAAGTCGGGGCAGGCAACCTGGCCCGCTCCAACGGAACCGGAAACCTCCGGCGGCAAGAATTCGGCAGGAATGCCGGGAAAGCTCCCCGTCGCCGAATATTTGGCGGCGCCGGCGGTTGCATCCCACTCGCCCCCAATCTGCCCGGTGAAGGAATCTCCCGCTCCGAAATTCCCCTGATGGACGCCGCTGACGGTGTTTGTCGCCGTGGTTCCATCGTAGGTAAAATCCATCCTCCCCAAGCCGAAATTTCCGTCGAATTCGGCGGTAATATCCGCGGAGCTTACGGTATCAACCGTCATCTCTGTGGCCCCCTCCTCCAATTCCACATTGAAATCGACGCTCATCTTTTCGTCAAATTCCCCCTGGGCAAAATGATTGACGACCGAGGCGTCCAGGGTGGTATCGGTAAGCGTTGTCCGGAGTTCCATACTCAATGCGCCGCCTTCACAGGCATCCATTCTAAACTCCTCGCCGAACTTCCCCACGCGCACTTTGATGGAAAAATCCTCCCCTTCAAACCCTTCGGGAACGGCAACGCTGAAATAGGCGAATTCGTCCGTCGGAATTTCCTCGCCGGCCGCGTCAAGCATATGGCTGACGTAACAGTTGATGAGGTCCACCTGCTTGGCGATACGCACCGCCTCGCCCCCCATCTGGTCGACCTGACATCCGGCGATTGAGTCATCTCCGACTTCACCGCCGATGGCCCGCTTCATGAGGGCGGAAATATTGCCTTCGCTTCCACTCTGCGCCGAGACATCGAGCTGTGAAATATCGTAAGAAAGGGCCGCGGGATCGGTGATATCGATCTCGGTCGATCCGCCGCCACTGCCTCCCCCGCTGTCGCTCCCGCCGCCGCCGCCCCCGCCCCCACCGCCACAGGCAGTGACAGCCAGACATAGCGAAAAAAAGACACTCACCAAAAATGGAACTCGAAAGTTCATAAGATTCCCCCTTTTTTAGACAGGACCCCGATTGGATTGGATCAAAGCCAAAGTAATGATATTTTGCCCCTAATAATTATCAAAGTCAACTTAAAATTTAATATATAAAATCAAATAGTTAATTAAAAAATAAGTTTTTTTAGGGTTATTTTTTACATGGAAATATTGAACGGGGAGATTTCAACGGTTCGCCGAATTTTTTGCTCCTTTGCACTTTTCTCTTGACTCCGCCCCGCCCGGAAGGGTACTAAACCTGTCAATTATGAAATTGAAAGTGATTTGCAATTTCATAAAATTTGCCCATCAACCACAACCAGCCAAAAAGGAGAACCGCATGAAACATGCTCTAAGTTTGATTGTCATGATTGGGACCATGGCGGCGGCATTATCCGCCTGGGCCGATGCCCGCCATTTTACCTACAGCTATGAAGCCGATTCCGTGCTTCCAAAGGGGAAATGGGAATTCGAACAGTGGCTGACCCTCCGAACGGTGAAAAATACCCAAAATTTTTACCGTTTCGACTTCCGCGAGGAAATCGAAACCGGCCTGACTGACCGGCTGACCACCGCTCTCTATCTCAACTTCCGGGATGTCCACGATGACGGCGCCGACGCCTTTGAATTCAAGGGAGTTTCGTCCGAGTGGAAGTACATGGTCTTGAGCCCCCATACAAAATGGCTTGGGCTCCTCCTTTACGGAGAGGCGAAGTATGAAGGTGAAGAAGTGGAGTGGGAGGAAAAAATCATTCTGGAGCACATCTTTGGGGAAAAATGGATCCTGGCCATGAATCTGATAGCGGAACATGTCTGGGAATTCGAGGACGATGAAGTGCTCACCGAGCTTGAATTGGAACAAACCCTCGGTCTGGCCTACAAACTAAGCCCCCACTGGTCTTTGGGCCTCGAGGCCCGCGTCCATAGCGAATGGGCGCATTATAATGAATACGAACATTCTGTCCTGTTTGTCGGTCCGAATATCCATTACGAGGGGACAAAGGCGTGGGTGACATTCACCCTCTTGCCGCAAATTCTCGATTTGAAAAACGGCGGCCGAAACCTGGATGAACACGAGGCCATCGAGGCGAGAGTGATTGCCGGCGTTCTTTTTTAATTTACAAGGGCATCGCACTTGGAGATATTGAAACGGCATGATGCGCATGTTCTTTCTTCTGCTCCTCATCCTTCTGCCGCAAGGCGCTTGGGGGCAGACCACGGTTTACCTGACAAAAGAAGAGGCGCTCAAATTCATCTTCCCCTCCTCCACCTTTGTCAACGAACGGAAAACTCTGATGGAGGAACAAAAAACCGCTGTCGAAAAAGAGCTCAAATCGAAATTGCGAAAAACCGAGTGGGAGTTTGCCGTGGCCAAAACCGGGGGCCGGATTGACGGTTATGCCTTGGTGGACAACGAAATCGGGAAAACCGAGCCGATCACCTTCTTGACGGCGATCACGCCAAAGGGGGAGGTGAAAGCGGTGGAAGTACTCGTCTACCGCGAATCGCACGGGAGCGCAGTACACGAAAGGCGGTTTGTCGATCAATTCAAAGGGAAAAACGCCGATCAGCCGTTTAAGGCGGGGCAGGATATTACAAACATCACCGGCGCAACCCTTTCGGTAAAAGGGGTGGCGCGGGGGGTCAAACGGGCATTGTTTCTCTGGAAGGTATTTTATGGAAAAAATTAAGGCGGCAGGGCCACCGGCCAATCCTTTTCCCCTCTGCCGTTGGCCGGGGCCGTTTAGGTGGCTTGCCACCTGTCTGATACTTACCCTGCTGACCGGATACGGCGTATCTCTCCTTCAGGTCTTCGACCGGAGCCATTTCGACATGATGAAGACCGTTGCCTATTACCGCGGAGACGAATCGGCCGGAGACGAAGCGATCATGCTCCCGCAGGACTACCGGACGATGCTTTCCGTCGCGCATGTGCATACCTTCAGCCAGCCTTTTCTGTTTGCCTTTCTGGGGCTGATTTTTGCCTTTTCGTCCGCCGGACGGCGGACCAAGATTTTTTTTATCGTTCTGTCATTTGCCGCCAGCCTCGTCAGCAACGCCACGCCATGGTGCCTGCGCTACGTTTCGGCAAAAATGGTCTGGCTTTTCCCCTTGTCCCAGTTCGCCATCCTGATTTCAATTGCCGTTATGGCCGCCGTCTCGCTTCGGGAATTGTGGTTTAAAAAAATATGAAGAGAATTCTCTTTGCCGCAGTCCTCTTTGCCCGCACGCAGGTGCTTATGGGGGATGTCCCGGTCAGCCTGACGATTAAAGCGCCGGAATCGAAAAAAATAGCCGCTTTTACCGCGATGGAAGAGGCATTTGACCGGGCCCGCGAGATTGAGGGGGAGGTGAGCGAATTCAGGCCCAACAGCCAAACCTCCCGCCTGAATCGAAATGCGGGAGGAGAATGGATGCCCATCGGGGAACACCTGACACGAATTCTTGAACTATCCTTCAGGATTTCAGATTTGACCAATGGAGCGTTCGACGTCACTTTTGCGTCACCGGATAAAGCAGTAACTTTTCGTGACATCGAGCTTCGCGGTGACAAATCCCCCCACCCCCCCTTTTTCAAAGGGGGGAACAAGAGCGTCACCCCCCTTTCTCAAAGGGGGGGTGGGGGGGATTTCTACGCCCGACTTTCGAAAAGAGGGACAAATATCTCGGTTTCCGGAATTGCGAAAGGCTACATCGTCGATCAAATGGCCGACTCGCTGAAAAAGGCGGGATTCAAAAAATTTTTGATTAATGCAGGCGGTGAAATTCTGGCTCGGGGGCGCTGGAAGGTTTCTATTCGGGATCCGGAAAATCCCGATGGAGAACCGGTCCTAAATCTGAAGATCAAAAACCGGGCCGTCTCCACCTCCGGCCTGTATGAGCGGGGACATCACATATTCGACGCCAACACAAAAAAGCCGGTTGAGCGGAGCGGCAGTGTTACCGTCATTGCCAAAAATTCCTCTCTGGCCGATGCGTGGGACACGGCCGCCTTTATCATGGGAAAGGAAAAAATCGAGGCGATCCGGAACAAAATTCCGGACATTGAATTTATTTTTATCGAAAATGGGCAAATCAATTAAATTTTTTCTTCTGCTGTTTCTTGTTCCTCTTGCCGCCGGCGCCGCCGCAGACAAGATCGCGCCCCAACGGGCCGTGGCCATTCTTGACTATATTGCCGGTGACTATCAAATGGCGGTGGCCCCCGAAGGGGAAAAAATCTTAAGCGACATGGAGTACCGGGAGATGGTCGATTTCATTGACCTTGTTGGTCACTATCTTGACAGCGCCGGTGTTGTTCCTGACAGCGCACTTCGTGCCGGCGAGAAAAACCTTAAGGAGGCCATCGCGGAAAAAAAACCGCCGGCAGACGTTCGGGAACTGGCGCTCGGTCTCAAAACAAAATTAATCGCTGAATTTTCCATCGTCACCGCTCCAAAGTCGCCTCCTGATCCGGCGCGGGGAAAGGAGATTTACCGAGAGCGTTGCGCCCAATGCCACGGGCTGACAGGAAAAGCTGATACCGAAACGGCAAAAATAATGGATCCCCCTCCCCCGGCGTTTGCCGACCCTGATGTGATCGGCGCGCTGACGCCGTTTAAGGTCTTCAACACAATCACCTTCGGCATTGATGGCACCGCCATGCCCTCCTTTGCCAACCTGTCGGAGGAGGACCGCTGGGCGGTGACAAGCTTCTTGTTCCAGCCTGGCGGAGAGGTGGACGAAGGCGGCAACAATAAAAAAGCGGCAGGTTCAATCGACAGGGCCATTTCACTCGTCCGCGAAAGCATGGAGTCAAGATCGCTCGATATCGCTGTTTCCGCATACCTCGACGGCTTTGAGCAGTCAGAAGCTGTCTTATCCGCCATGGGGGAAGGAAAACTGGTGACGGAAGTGGAAAATAATTTCATGGCCTTTCGAAACGCCCTCCGGGGCAAGGGAGATGTCGAATCGACGGGAAAAAATCTCCTGGATTCGCTGGAGAAGAGCCGGGAAGCGCTGTCGGCGGGCGGTTCTTTTTCGCCCGGTGTTGCCTTTGCGGCCTCATTTACCATCATCTTCCGCGAAGGGCTGGAGGCAATTCTTCTCATTGCCATCATCTTGTCTGTCGTCAGCGCCATGAAGGACCGACGCCTCAACCGGTGGGTTCATGGGAGCTGGACAGCCGCATTGATTGTCGGCTTTCTCACCTGGCTTATCGCCCGTGGCGTTATCTCCGGCGCGGCCCGTGAGGGAATGGAGGGGTGGGTGAGCCTCGTTGCCGCCATGGTGCTGATTTATGTGAGCTTCTGGATTTTCGCCAAACGGGATGTGCGGGTCTGGAAAAATTTCCTCATCGGCAAAATACGGCGGGCAAAAAACCTTGGTTTTTTGAGCGTCGGCATTGCCGCCTTTCTGGCGGTCTATCGTGAGGCGTTCGAGACGATTCTCTTCTTTGAGGCCCTTCGCCTTCAGGCGGCGGGGCAATCCTTCTCTCTGGGGTTTGGCGTCATCATCGGTTTTGCCGCTCTGGCAATTTCTTCCTGGCTGATTTTCAAAATCGGCAAAAAAATCCCGCTGAATCTTTTCTTTGGTGCAAGCGGCATTATGCTTTTGTTTCTCGCCGTGGTCTTTGCGGGGGAGGGAATTCACTCCTTGCAGGAGGGAAATTTCATCCCAAGCACCCCCATTCCATTTTTCACCCTTCCCGCTCTGGGAATTTTTCCCTCGCTGGAATCGGCGGGGGTTCAGGGGATTTTGGCCGGCATCTTTGTTGCAGGGCTCTTGTGGCAGGAATGGGTGAAGGCGCCGCGGGAGGAATCGAGGCTGGAAGACCGGATGCGGAAAACCTCGCTGGAACTTTTTTCTCTTCACGAACTTGAAGAGCACCTGAAGGGTCATCTGGACCATTTAAAGTCGGCAATGACAAAAGGGCGTATTTCGGACGACGAGGTCAAAGAAATGGTCGGCCATATGGAGGACCTGGATAAAGGGATCCACCACATTATTTTACAACTGAACCGTCTTCATGCCGATATCCCACGCAGGTTCGACGAATTCTACCAGGAGGTCCTTGGATTACAAGGGACGGAACCCCACCAAAAACTCCTCACCCGCGCCGAGGAATTCAAACGGCACCTCGAATCGCTGAAATCCGATTCCCCTGCCATCCCCCGCCCAGACCGCCTGAAATAACAGCAAGGTTGACACGGCCATTCGTTATCTGTTAGCCATTTGTCAACTGTATAAGGAACCGGGGGTGTCCGCTATGTAGTCGTGGCGGACTGAGAACAGACCCCAAGAACCTGATCCGGGTAATGCCGGCGTCCGCCACTAAAACTCGGCGGACTCGCCAAAAAAGGCGGGAGGGAAAATTCCTGTGATTCGCATCCAGCTCAACGGCCAGCCAAAAGCGCTCGACGATGCGCTCACCATCGAGCGTCTTGTCCAGCTTCTCCAGCTCAAAAGCCCGCACATCGCCGTTGCCCTCAACTACGATGTCGTCCCCCGACAGGAATTTCAAAAAGTCACCGTGAAAGACGGCGACAAGATCGAAATCATTCGCCCGGTTGTAGGAGGATAATGAATCCCATAGCCATTATCGGCGGCGGAGTCATCGGCTTGTCCATCGGGTGGCAATTGACCCGCCTGGGAGCCGTGGTTGCCCTTTTTGAAAAAGGGACAGCCGGTAGTGAGGCCAGTTCGGCCGCCGCCGGGATGATTACCCCCGCCTCTGAAGTCCGGTTTGGCGAGGAAGATCTGCTCAAATTATTTCTTGAAAGCCTAAACAGCTATCCGGTTTTTATTGAAGAACTGGAAAAACAGAGCGGCCTGTCAACCGACTTTAGAACGGATGGCTCGCTCATGGTGGCCCTCGACCACGACGATGAGGCCGAACTGAACCGCCTCCACGAGTATCAAAAGGAACTCGGCCTTTCGGTGGAAATGATTTCCCCCGCAGAGGTGACCGCTCTGGAGCCTCTCCTTTCCGGCCAATGCACGGCGGCCATTCGCGCCGATAGCGAATACTTTCTCGACAACCTTCGGCTGATTGAGTCGCTAAAAAAGGCTTTCTTGGCCTCCGGGGGGCAACTGCACGAAGGCACCAGGATCGAGAGACTGGAAATTGAACAGGGAAAAGTCCGGGCCATCAAGGCAAAGGGGGAACGCTTCCCCGTTTCCACTGTCTGCCTCGCAACCGGAATTCACCAGGACATCGAGGGCCTTGGCGATTATCTTTCGCTCCCCGTCCGGCCGGTGAAGGGGCAGGCGCTGGAACTGGTGAATAACCAGACGATTCCTTTGACGCGCGCGATTCGCACCATCCACCGCTACCCTGTTTATCTGGTCCCCCGCTCGGATGGACGGATTGTCGTCGGGGCAACCAATGAAGAGATGGGGCTGGATCATCGGGTAACCGGCGGCGCCCTGCTTGACCTGCTCTATGGCGCCTGGAAAATTCTGCCGGCAACCGCCGAAATGGAGGTACGTAAAACCTGGGTCGGTTTTCGCCCCACCGCCGAGGACCACTGTCCCATTCTGGGGCGAACCGGTATCGAAGGTCTCTTTGTGGCCATGGGGATGTACCGACATGGAATTCTTTTGACGCCGATTGTGGGGAAATTGATGGCTGAACTGATGGTACAGGAAAAAGAGTCGAAATTTTTCGATGTCTTCGGCACCCGGAGGTTTCAAAATTAATGCTGACCATTGCGGACAAAACATTCCATTCGCGCCTTTTCCTCGGCACCGCGGGATATCCGAATCTCACGGTTCTCAAACAGGCCATCGAGTCTTCGGGAACGGAAATGGTCACGGTCGCTGTCCGACGGATCAACCTGGCCCAAGACCCGGAACATGGTTTTTTTTCGGTGATAAAGGAAACAGGCTGTGGGTGGCTCCCGAACACGGCGGGATGCTACACCGCCAAAGAGGCGGTGCTGACGGCAAGGCTCGCCCACGAATCGATGGAGACAAACTGGATCAAACTGGAGGTCATCGGCGACAGCTATTCCCTTTTTCCCGACAACGAGGAACTGCTGAAGGCGGCGCGGGAACTGCTCGCCGACAAGTTTGTCGTCCTCCCCTACTGCAGTGACGATCCGATTATTTGTAAAAAACTGGCCGACTTGGGTTGCCCGGCGGTCATGCCGCTGGGGGCGCCGATTGGATCGGGGCAGGGAATCAGAAACCCGAATAATCTGGAGCTGATCCGCAAAAGCGTTACGGTGCCGGTCATTGTGGATGCCGGCGTTGGAACGGCCTCGCATGTCGCTATTGCCATGGAGATCGGCTGTGACGGCGTTCTCTTAAACACGGCGGTTGCCAAAGCGAAAGATCCGGTTAAAATGGCCTCCGCAATGAAACAGGCCCTTTCGGCGGGACGGCTGGCGTTTGAAGCGGGAAGAATCCCTGAAAAGAAATTCGCAACCCCATCGACTCCGGAGAGGGGAAAGATTGAATATGGAGGAATGAAATAATATGTCCACCCAAATGCAACAGGCCCGAAAAGGGATCATCACCAAAGAAATGAAATTCGTCGCCGACAAGGAAAACCTGTCGCCGGAACTGGTGCGGCGGGAAATCGCCCGCGGCCGGATGATCATCCCCGCCAATATCAATCATAAAAATCTTGAACCGATGGCGATTGGGTTGGGGGCGACATGCAAAATCAACGCCAATATCGGTAATTCCGCAGTCACCTCCAAGATCGACGAAGAACGGGCCAAACTCCACATGGCGGTTCATTTGGGGTCCGATACGGTGATGGACTTGTCCACCGGCGGCAATATTCCCGAAATCCGCAAAGCCATCATCGCTGAAAGCCCCGTCCCCATCGGCACCGTCCCCATTTACGAGGCGATCCAGCGGGTCCGGAAATTGGAAGATTTGACGGAGGACCTTCTGCTGAAAGTCATTGAAGAGCAGGCGGAACAGGGGGTCGACTACATGACCATCCATGCCGGCGTGTTGAGAGATTTTATTCCGCTGACAAAAAAACGGACCACCGGCATTGTCAGCAGGGGCGGCTCGCTGATGGCGCAATGGATGACCATCCACAACCAGGAGAATCCCCTTTACACTCACTATGACGAGATTTGTGAAATTTTCAAAAAATATGACGTGAGTTTCAGCCTTGGCGACGGGCTTCGCCCCGGTTGTCTGGCGGACGCCTCGGACAAAGCCCAGTTTGCGGAACTGGAAGTTCTCGGTGAGTTGACTCTGAAAGCCTGGAAGCACGACGTGCAGGTCATGGTGGAAGGCCCCGGCCATATTCCGTTTGATCAAGTCGCGATGAATGTCGAAAAACAGCAAAAGGTCTGCCATGGCGCGCCGTTTTACGTTCTGGGCCCGCTTGTCACCGACATCGCTCCCGGTTATGACCATATCACCTCCTGCATTGGGGCTACAGTAGCCGGACATGCCGGCGCCTCCCTCCTCTGCTATGTAACTCCCAAGGAACATCTCGGCCTTCCAAATGCCGAGGATGTCCGTCAGGGGGTGATCGCCTACAAAATTGCGGCGCACGCCTCGGATGTGGCCCGCCATCGCCCTTTTGCCCGTGAACGGGATGATGCCCTCTCCCGCGCCCGGTTTGCCTTCAACTGGAAAGACCAGTTTGCCCTCTCACTCGATCCCGAAACGGCGCAAAAAATGCACGATGAGGCGCTTCCCGCCGAAGGCTTCAAAGAGGCCCATTTCTGTTCGATGTGCGGCCCGACTTTTTGCAGTATGGAAATCACGCAGAAGATTCGCGAAGTGGAACACAAAAGGATCGAGGCAATGATATGATCTTCATCACCGGGTTTCCCGGCTTCATCGCCGGCCGCCTTGTCCGACGACTCATCGAAAAAGACTCAAACAGCCGCTTTGTCTGTCTTGTCGAACCGCGGATGCACTCTCTCGCCCGGAAAGTGGCGGGAGATATTGACTCCAAAAAAATTGAGATAATTGACGGCGACATTACCCAACCCGATCTTGGCCTCTCGGGGTCTCAACTCGATCGAATGGCCTCGATCATTGACAGTGCCTTCCATCTCGCCGCCATCTACGACCTAACCGTCCCTTCACCTCTCGCCTGGAAGGTCAATGTTGAAGGGACGCGTTACGTTCTCGATTTTCTCGAAAAGCTGAAAAACCTGAAACGTCACGGCTATTTTTCAACCTGTTACGTCGCCGGCCTGCGTGACGGGCAGGTGTATGAGGAGGAACTGGAGAAGGGGCAGAAGTTCAAGAATTTTTACGAATCGACCAAATATGAGGCGGAAGTTTTGGTGAGAAAACGGCTGGGAGAAATTCCCACCACCGTTTTTCGCCCCTCGGTGGTCGTGGGGGACTCGAGGACGGGAGAAATTCCGAAGTTTGACGGCCCCTATTTCGCCATCGGGCTGATCCGCCGTTTTCGGCGGTTAAAAATCCCGCTCGTTCACATCGGCCCCAGCGTAACGCCGATCAACATCGTCCCGGTCGATTTTGTGGTGAATTCTGCGGTGGAAATTTTCACCAACGAACAGGCGATCGGGGCCACCTGTGCGCTTGCCGACCCGAATCCCCCGACCTCCGGAGAGCTTTTCGAAACCTTTTGCCGTCTGTGGGACGAAAGCCGTCCCATCGGCCACCTGCCGACCGGCCTTGCGGCATTTTTGTGGAAATACTGCTTTTTTGACAAGGTGACCGGAGTACCGGGAGAATCGCTGGTTTATTTCAACCACGGCGTGACCTTTGACACGGCAAACACACAGAGGTTCATCGCGTCATCGGACGTGCACTGTCCCTCATTCAAGGAATACGCCCAAGTGATGATCAATTATTACCGCGAACACCATCCGTGACCTACCTCTTCTACAAAGTCCGCCGGGAGGATATTTGTCTGATCAAGGCGCTTCTCGAGACTTATGAGAACATGATGCTCGTCTCCACCGTCAACGAGGCGGAAGGGAAGATACAGGTCGCCATCGCCCCCGATTTTTTGGACGATTGCCGGGAAATTCTGGAGGATTTGGGGAAGGAATTTCTGATGATCCCTGTTGCTGATCCGCCAGATCTGTCGCAGGGGAAGTATTGAAGGTAATATTGACTTAGTTTATGATCTATTATATAGTCTAGTTATGGATCAACTTAATATAAACGAAATTAAGAAGCATTTTTCGGCAGTTATGAAGCGGGTTCAAAAAGGGGAAACAATCATTGTTTCCAATTATAACAAGCCGATCGCCGAGATTCGTCCCATTCAAAAATCGTCGAAGGAACCCCGCCCCATTGGGCTGTGCAAGGGGGAATTTGTGGTTTCGGATAATTTTAATGATCCTCTTCCCGAGGAAATTCTTGAGGAGTTCGAAGGCAAATATTCGACATGAATTTTCTCCTCGATACCTGCACCTTTCTCTGGCTCCTGCTCG
>JACPFC010000091.1 GCA_016183175.1 Deltaproteobacteria bacterium | reverse complement strand
TTAATAGGCAAATCAACCCGCCGAAAGAACACAGTTTTTTCCTCTTTGGCCCGCGGGGAACCGGCAAATCCACCTGGCTTAAATCGACCTTTCCCTCCGGTTAATTCTTCTCCAGTTGCTTCATCATTTTATACAGGTGGGTCACATGGATGCCCAGCGTGCGGGCGGCGCGGGCCTTGTTGCCGCCCGCCTGATGAATCGCACGTTTGACGAGACGCCGCTGAAATTCCTCCATCTGCTGATGATAGCCCCCCCGGCGAAGGATTTTTTCCGCCTCCTCCTGCAGTTGATCCCACAGGCCCCCCTCCAGATCGTGGATTTTTATGGCCTCCCCTGCCGGACATAAGGCCACCGAACGCTCGATCACGTTTTGCAGTTCGCGCACGTTGCCGGGCCAGGGGTAGCGCAAAAGCCGCTCCCGGCTCTCCTTGTCGGGAAATAAAACCGCCTTGCCCATTTCTTCCGAAAATTTTCGGACAAACGAGTAAACAAGCTCCTGCAAATCCTTTTTGCGTTCCCGAAGAGGGGGCACGTAAACGGGAAAGACGTTCAACCGAAAATAGAGGTCTTTTCGCATCTGTCCCACGGCCACCGCGGCCTCCAGGTCCCTGTTGGTCGCCGCAATCACCCGCACATCAACGGGGATCGACTGGTTCCCCCCCACCCTTTTGATCTCTCTTTCCTGAAGGACGCGCAGGAATTTCAACTGCATCGCCGGGTTTACATCCCCGATTTCGTCCAGAAAAATAGTTCCCTCGTGCGCCGCTTCAAATAGGCCGATCTTTTGCGCGCGGGCGTCGGTAAAGGCCCCTTTCTCGTAGCCGAACAGTTCGGACTCCATGAGCGCCTCGGGGATCGCGGTGCAGTTGATGGCAATAAAGGGTTTTTCGCCCCGGGAGGAGCGGTCGTGGATGGCCCGGGCGATCAGCTCCTTTCCCACTCCCGACTCGCCGCGCAAGAGGACGGTGACATCGCTCTCCCTGATTTTTTCGATGTTTTGAAAGACATCCCTCAAATCGCCCCGTTCGCCGATGATGGGATCGCCGATCTTTCCCCCCCGCACCTCTTCCTTCAGAAGCCTGTTTTCAATTTTCAACCGTTCCTGAAGCTTCAGCACCGCATCGTGCTGGCGCGCGTTGACAAGGGCCGCCGCGGCGGTCTTGAGAAGGGTCTGAAGATTGATGATATCTTCAGGCGAGTAGGGGGAATGGTCCGATTTTTCGGAGAGAAACGCCAGACCGATCGTTTTTTCGCAAAACAGGATCGGAAGAAGGAGGACCAGATCGTTCCGGACAAGCATTTCCCGGACAAAATGGTCTCCCGCGCTCTCCATTTCGGAAAGGATCAGACATTCCCGCCCCTTCATTTCGATTTTGCCCCATTCGATTTCTTCCGGAACGCAGACGGCGGGCCCGGAAAGGACAAACGGATCCTGTTCGCCTTCGCCCAGATAAAAAAAGTAACGGGGGATTTGAAAACTGCCGGCCAAAAAGCCGCCGAGTGAATTTAAGATATCCTCCGTCGAAAGTTTCGAGAGAATCGAGTCGCCGGCCGATTCAATCATGTTTTTGAACTTGTAGGTTGAATAGAAAAAAATCCGGTCGAACAGCGATGTATGGGCCGCATACAAAAGAAATACCACCATCAAAATCTGGCTCAAAAACATGAGTCCGAGGGCGTAATGCGGGGGAAGCTGATACGCCCGGAGCACTGCGGGGGTGAGGCCGCAGACAAGGAGGAGATTGCCCACCAGAATGACACCGACGAGGAGCGCCAAGGTCCCCCGTTTGAGGCGGACGTTAAAGTCGAGGGCATGAAAGCGGATGATGGTCAGCGGCAGGAAGATGGCGTACCAGAGCTGAAAAATAAGGAGTTCGCGGGGGAGGATGACGTCAAATATCTCCCGGGCGGCATAATAGGCATAGGCGGGAAGAATGGTGAGGTAAATCAGATTGAACAGACGAATGATCTTTCGCGTCATCACCGAGTCGGTGGTGAAATAGATAAAGGCACAGTTGGCGTGGGCGACAAGCGAAGGAAGGGCGTAGGAAAGCATGAGGGCGATGGCGTAGATTTGATGGTCCTGCCGCGTCCGGACGGCGAAAAAATAAACGAGACCCGAAAGGACAAAAACGCCCGCCAGCGTGATATTAAAGGCGCGAAGGGAAATTTTGATCGGCGACCGCTTGCGGAAAATTTCAAAGTTGGCCTGGCATGAGACAAGGGCAAAAAGGCAGAAAACGACAAAGAGCGGCAGGAGAAGGAGCTGGCCGGTGTAATAATCGACGGCGAGGATCTGCATCAGGCCGGTCAAGAATCCGGCGAGGCAGACCAGAAAATTGCTGGTCACGTGCGGGCTGAAAAAAAAGATCACCACCGCGAGCAGAACAAAGGAGAGGCCGATGAAAAGATCGAGAAAAAAGCTCAAGAGGTAATCGTCCCACGTGAAGAGCATGGGGTGAACCGAGATGACGGTGGATCTCCCTTTGCGATCGATTTGATAAACAACCGGCTTTGGTCCTGTATTGGCAAAAGCCTGTGCAAACTCCTCTTTGGAACCGGCCACTGGCCGGTTCTGCTCAAGGTATTGAAAAAAAGAGCCAACCGTGGTGAACGGGACACCGTCGTAGGCCAAAATTTGATCCCGGCGTTTGATCCCCTCGCGATTGCCGGTCCAACGAGAGTGCATCAGGGAGGTGACCTCCCCTTTTTGCGAAATGGTAAAGCCCGGCCTTACCTTTCCGATCCAGGAAATCCCCTCCAACAGACTGACGGTTCCCAGGAAGAGTGAAAGCACGAGCAGTGCCTTGACAACAAGAGTTCGGGAACGAATCGGATCCATTCTTCCTCCCTGATAACCGCTATTTTTTTTCAAACGGAAGCGCAAGGGACAGCGCGTCATAAAAGTGGGGATAGATAGCAAAATTGATACGCTTTTATAGCAATCGTGCGAGTCACTAAAAAGTAATCTTGTTATGGATTAAGTTTATCTCTTTGATCTTTGAAGAGTTGAAAATCTCCAGAAGTTGGCACTCCATTTGCACATCTTAAAGATCATGAACTCCCCTCAAGCATCGCGGACAGTCATTTTGTTGGTTGAAAAATATCTCCCTTTCGCCTCAACCCTTGCTCGGGTGGCTTTGCGGTCGCTCGGCGGTCACGTGGATTATGACGACCTCCTCTCCGACGCCCGCCTTGGTCTTTTAGAGGCGGCCCAACGCTTTGACACCCGGTACAATTACGATTTTAAAACCTTCGCGAGTCACAGGATTCGGGGGGCTATTTTTGACGGCCTTCGAAAAAGCGAATGGATGCCGCGTCATTTTTATTGTCTGCCGGAGCTTTCTTCCTGCTCGGTTGTTTCATTTGATGACATGGAAGATTTTGAACCGGCCGATCCTTCAGCCGGCCATGGGTTGGAGGGTCCTATCGATTTCCGGACGGTCAAGCGAAGGCTCCGGGCGCTGATTGATTTTCTCCCTGTCAGGGAAAAGAGGCTTGTGATGATGTACTACTTTCAGGATCGCACGCTGGACGAAATTGCGGGGACGCTCAATCTCTCCAAATCATGGATCTCCCGCCTCCACCGCCGGGCCCTGGAATTTTTGCAAAAGAAACTTTTAAGATTATCCAAGGAGAAAGAGGAGATATAATTATGCCAAATCCAATTTCAGCGTCGTCGCCGGACGATTTTTATCGGCAATGTCTCGACTATTGTTTTCAAAAAAACTTCACCAATTGCACTGATCGTTGTGGCGCTGAAAAATCAATGCCTGAAGAAGCGTCCAAACCCTTCTCTTGGAGCGATCATCGGACAGTACAGGCCATGGCCACAATCGCCAACCCTTATACTATTACCGGAATGTTTGGGACTGGGTTCTTGATCGAAGGGACAGGAGGCTGGATCGGCGGCTCTGTAACAGCGGCGACACTTCTCCTCCCAGTCGGAACTTCGGCTTATTACCATTATGACAAATACTCGGCAGGTGAAGAAACGGAACCGAGGGCATTAGCGCACGTTGCGGGAGATGCCGTTGTTTCCGGACTTGCTCATATAGGCGGCACAATTTCAGGATTAGGCGTTGGCCTCGCGGCACTTCGCTTTGCCCCATTATCCCCCAGCACATTTTTAGTTTCAGGCGCTGTTGGAAGAACCGCCGCAACCGCCGGCATTGTTTATTATCTGACCGACCCAATGGATGAAACAATTGATCATTACATGGATTTTATCGAATGGCAGTCGGGCAAATTTGAAGGGAGGTAAAATATGGGTGCCTCAATCATTGGAGTTCTTGGCGGTGTCCATTTTGGTACAGAGGTTGCCAAGTCAGGGGGAGAGACTTCTTTGGGCCCTTTGGTTGATTTATCCGCAGGACCAGCTTTTGGTTTCACTTATGGCGGCCCGGGTTGTTATTTTGGTAGCCCCCCGGATCAATATTTTGGTAGCGCTCCGGGTTGTCATGGTTTTGCTGTTTCTGTGATCCCACAGATTTTTGTCAGAGGTTCTACGATCACAGGCTTTGACAGTCCTGATCTCAACTGGAAAGGTACCATCGGCGGCAAGTTGACCCTCGCACCTGGTGAGATAGGCGATGGGAATATGATGCCTTTTGTAAGTTTGTTGGGCGGCCTTTCAGCTTACACTGAGAGTTGCGGTGC
>JACPFC010000090.1 GCA_016183175.1 Deltaproteobacteria bacterium | reverse complement strand
TTCCGCCGTTTTCTGGATGTTGCGGCCCAAATGAATACCGGTGTCATCAACCACTCAAATATCGCGCGGGACATTCATTCCGATCCGAAAACCGTCAGCGGATATTACGACATATTGGAAGATACCCTGCTTGGAATCAGGCTTCCCGCTTATCATATGTCGATTCGAAAACAGCAAAAAAGGGCTTCCAAATTTTATCTCTTTGACACAGGCATTGCCCGGGCTTTGGCCGGACAGGTCGATTACGATTTGGTTCCGCGGAGCTTTGAATATGGGCAACTGTTTGAGGCATTTGTTGTTATGGAGCTTCATCGCCGCCTCACCTACCAGGGCAGGCAATTTAAACTTTCTTACTTGCGGGTCAAAGAAGACTTGGAGATAGATTTGATTATAGAACGCGGAAAACTGGCTCCAACGCTGGTAGAAATCAAATCCGCGAACAGGGTGGACGAACGTCACGCAAAGGGACTTTTGATACTGGGTGACGATTTTAAATCACCCAAACAATATTTGATTTCGAACGATCCGGATAGAAAGCGTTTCTCAAGTGTTTTGGCCTGTCCATGGACCGAGGCGATCGATCGTATTTTAAGTGACGCGTAAGAAAGACTGTCCCGTCTCCATCGAACGCCTCAAAAAATTAAGCGATAAGACATTCGGCGAATTTATCCGCCTCTTCGGTCGGGAAGAAAAGAGGTCAAAGCGGCCGCTCCCGTCACGGCAAGCTCTCCGGCAAAGGCGTTGCGGATGTAGCGGATGGTCTTGCGGATGCCGACAACCGTTTTGACATCGTCTTGGGAAGTGAGCAGAAGGCA
Source organism: Deltaproteobacteria bacterium (assembly GCA_016183175.1). NCBI lineage: Bacteria > Pseudomonadati > Myxococcota > Myxococcia > Deltaproteobacteria bacterium. The sequence continues at coordinate 4,464 of JACPFC010000090.1, read as the reverse complement.
GGTCCTTTCCAGTTTTGCGGCGAGCAACCCCTTCAAGCGGGCAAGCCCGCCCTCAAAACGGATTTCTTCCTCGTTTTTTAAGGCCATCAGCCGGCGGGGCAAAAAATCGGCCTCGCCGTGGCCGTTGGAATAGGCCAGGGCGATCGACTTGCGGACGGCCCGAAGGCGGTCGGCCCTTTGTTGGAGGTCGGTTTGCAGTTGGCGCAATTCGCCAAAGAGCGAATCCAGAGTCATTTGTTCTCCGCCGCCCGTTTTTCCTGATATTTCTTCATCAATTCCTCCTGTACATTGCGCGGCGCCCGATATTTCTGACCTTTTCCATGTCCGGCATAAAGTCCGGCATAAAAAACTCCAGGGGGTTTCTAGCTTATTTGGGGGGAATAAGTCGAAGGGTTTTTACCCGGGGGTTTTTAACCCGGCGACGGTGAGGTCGGCCGGAGGACGATCCCCCCGGTAAACAATCTTTCCCTCCCTTGAAATTACCAGAGTTTGGGGGATGCCAAGGAGCCGGAATTTCCGGGCGACGCTTTTGTCCGTATCGAGGAGGATATCATAGGAGTAGCCTGTCTTTTCGACGAATTTTCGAGCCATCCTTTCCGACTCCCCCGCATTGATTCCCAGAAAGACGACATTTTTTTGGGAGGCATATCGGTTTTTAAGGTTGAGGAGGAGGGGTATTTCCTCGGTGCAGGCGTCGCACCAGCCGGCCCAAAAATTAATGACGACGGTCTTTCGGTGCCGATAGTCGCGAAGGGAGACCGTCCGGCCGTCAAGGGAGGCCAAGGTGAAATCAGGGGCCATCTCCTCCGCCGTTGTCCCGACGGCGATCCAAAAAAACAGGGATAAAGACACGGCAAAAATAAGACGTTTCATGGCGTCTCCTTTTTTTCAGGACCATTGACCGGCCTCGGCCTTGGGAAGGTTTTCCGTTCTAATGACGGACCCGTCGGCCGTGACCAAAAAACCGGAAAGGCCCCGCTTATTTTCCAGAAATTTCAGCCCCTCGTCGGGCCCGAGGGCCATGGCTGTTGTGGCGCAGACATCGGCCGTCACGGTGCTGGCGGCCATGATCGTGACGCTGGAAATCCCCCGAGTGATTTCGCCGGTGCGACCGTCGAGGACATGATGGTAGCTTTTCCCCCGATGACGGAAAAAACGCTCATAATCGCCGGAGGTCGCAACGGCGCCGTTTTGCAGGAGAAGCCCTCCCATGGCCGCATCCCTTTCGGCGAAAGGATTACGGATGCCGATTCTCCAGGGTCGCGGCGCCAAGGGGGAAGAATGGACGCGGATGTCGCCCGCGCCGTTGACGGCGAAATTTTCAACCCCCAGGCCCTTGAGCAAATGGAAGGCCCGATCGACCGCATACCCTTTTCCGATGCCCCCAAGCCCGATTTTCATTTCCTGATGCGGGAGAAAAACCTCCCGGGTTTCCGGATTCATCCCGATTTTTCGAAAATCGACGAACTGTTTTGCCCGATCGATCTCTTCCCGCGCCGGGGGGACGCCGGTTTTCATGGCCTCCCGCCATACGAGGCCGACGGAGGCGTAGCTGATGTCAAAGGCCCCGTCGGAGTCTCTGGATATTTGAAGGCACAATTCAAGAAGATCAAAAATCTCGCGGCAGACCTTAACCGGCCGGATTCCCGCCATCCGGTTGATTTCGTTTAAGGGGCTGGGACGGAAATCGGTGAGAAGGTCTTCGATTCGGGCAATTTCGCCGAAGGCAAGCTCAATCCACTGGTGGATGAGCCTTAAAGGGATGTGGGGAGAGGCGTAGGCCCGGATGGTAAAAGGGGAACCCATCAGGGCGCATTCTTTCCGGATCAGTTCCGCCGGCTCCATCAAAAGGCCCCTCCAAAGCCGAACTCATAAACGGCGGCGCTCAAACCGTTGGACCGGTGATAATAAAGACCGGCCCCGCTTAATGTAATCGCCTTGACCCAGCCATGAAAGTCCCACTGGTAGCTGATCATGGTTCCCCCTTCATGGGCCTGAAAGGAGGCCAGATCCGAATCGCTCGTCATGAATCTTTTCTGGACGGGGAAGGAGTCTTGGTAATAGGTCGAGGCGCTTTGAAGATAAAACCGGTAGAAAAATTTGATGAGGCCCGAGTCATCGTTAAACGCCAGATAGAGGGAAGGCTCGAAGGTAGGGGAGAGAATTCCCCAGTCATCGAAGTAGAGGCGGTTATCGATATGGACCGCGAGGGCGTCGGTAAATCCGTGGATGTAACGGAGGGTGGCGGCGTGTCGGAGGCGCCGATCGGGCAGAACCTCGCTGACGCGATTGCCGTTTAAGTCGACGGAATTCTCGGTTCCTGAAAGAAATCCGGATTGATGGGTGAAGCTGTAACCGACAAGAATCAAATCGGAAGGGGTCAAAATCTGGGAGCCGCTCACATTGACCGTGTGAACCCTTTTGGGTTGCCAGGGGGTAAACTCTCCGCTCGCCGCATCAAGGGGACGGGCCTTGTCGAAATAGGCATGGTAGTCCAAAGACAGGATAAAATTATCTTTTGCAAAACTTTTGTCGACGCGCAGACCGCCGTTGATGGAACGGTAGTCAAATTCGTAGGCGTATCCCGCACGAGGCGTTATCGTCCATGTCTTGATTTTTTGGGATACCCCCAGGTCAAGGGCGATTCGCCTTTTCAACGTGGTATCCGGCGTTCCCCCCGCCACGGCGCGGCCCGAGGCCCCCGTGTCGGTATCAAAAATCGCCTCGGAGGCGGAAGACCAGAGATCCGCCAGAAAACTGCCGAAAATTCTGGTCTTGGGAGTGATCTGATGCTCTAAAAAGAGGACCGGTTCATAAATGTCGGTTTTTTCGTTGCCGGAACCGTCAAAAACCTGTTTCCCTTCATGCCCGAATTGGTTCATGAAGCCCATGATCAGCTCGAATTTTGTCCGGGCGACGGCCGTTCCTTCCAGGCAGATGATGAGGAGGACAATTTGGGCCCCCTTTTTAATTGCACCCACAGCCGCCTCCGGCATTCTGATCCACCCCGCCTGCGGCCCCTTCACGGATGGAATGCGCTTCGTCGATGAAAGTTTTCTGATGAGGCATCGGTTCAATCTGCATTGTCTTTTTCGAAAGACGCCCCCGATCGATTTGTTGGACATTGGCACAGGCCGCGAGCAGAAAAATAAGGCCTGAAGGGATGAGAAGAAGAATTTTTTTGAAGGCATTCATCGGTTGACTTTTTTCGAGTGTTTCTCCATATTTGGGGACGGGGAGAATCTGTCGTTGACCGGTAATTTAAAGGATGGGGGCCATGCTGTCAAACAGGAATAAAAAGAGGGCGCTTTTTTTCGCGCTGATGGCGATTGTCGCCTGTAGCGGCGCCGTCAACGAGGTGGTTGATGACGAGGATGACGGCGATACCGATGCCGATGATGGAACCGACGAGGAGGAAGTCGGTACTCCCGTCACGCTCGCCTCGGACCAGAGTTCTCCCTTCGGCATCGCTGTGGACGATACCAGCGTTTACTGGGTAACCTACGGCGGCGGCACGGTGATGAAGGTGGCCATCGACGGTGGCGATCCGGTTGAGCTTGCCTCGGGACAAAGCACTCCGTGGGGAATCGCTGTCGATGAAACCAGTGTCTACTGGACAAACAGCGGTAGCGGCACGGTGATGAAGGTGTCAATCGACGGCGGCGATCCGGTTGAGCTTGCCTCGGGACAGAGTTCTCCCCACGGCATCACGGTGGATGACACCAGCGTTTACTGGACCAACAATAGCGAAGGGACGGTGATGAAGGTGGCCATTGATGGCGGAGCTCCGGTGACGCTTGCCTCCAGCCAGAACCTTCCCGATCGCATCGCGGTCGACGGTACAAGTGTTTATTGGGTTACCTTCGACGGCGACACGGTGATGAAGGTGGCCATTGATGGCGGCGATCCGGTCACCCTTGCCTCGGACCAGGACGGTGCTCATGGCATGACCGTTGACGAAACCAGCGTTTATTGGACAACCGCCGAGGGGGGCACAGTCATGCGGGTCCCGATTGATGGCGGCGATTCCGTGACACTTGCGTCGGGACAGGGTCGTCCCTCGATGGTCGTGCTGGACAGTTCCAACGTCTATTGGACCAATTTCGATGATGACACCATCATCAGTTTGTCTCAGTGAACAGGGGACAAGTTGAATTTTATTTCCAAATTTTAACGATCAAAAAGGAGGTTTCCATGGCCGTTGCACGCAAGACTGAAGTCATTGCTTCATCGAAGGAAAGCTTTCAGGAGGCCGTCAATCAGGCGATCAAACGGGCTTCCAAAACCCTGCACGGAATCACCGGGCTGGAGGTGACCTCGCAAAAATGCAAGGTGGATAACGGCAAGATTCTGGAATATCGCGTCGAATGCGCGATCACGTTTATTCTGGATGAATGATCTTTTGTAAAACCTCGTCGATGTCGGCATACGTGAACCGATAACCTCCATCAACCAGTTTTTTGG
>JACPFC010000089.1 GCA_016183175.1 Deltaproteobacteria bacterium | reverse complement strand
TTGTATTTTCTTTTCGAGTGTGACAGCCGCTGTTTTCCGGGCCTCGGAAAGGAGACTCGCCTTCTCCCCCAGTTCCGCCGTCAAAAGAGCCGACTCCTTTTCTTTTCTGGCCAGACGATCCTCAAAATTTTCCAGGTCATCGAGCGATTTTTCGATCTCCTCCCCCTTTTCTTTGACGCGCCCCAGCGTCTCTCCATATTTCTTTTTTAACTGATGGAACAGATAGAGCCGCGCTTCAATTTCGTCCAATCTTCCCGGCTCGACCGATAATTTTTCCAGATACGAGGCAAAAAAGTTTCCCGCATCGGCCAACGGGGCACGGGCCTGCGCAAGCATTTTAAGCCCATCTTCCAGAGAGGGATCGCGGCTCAACCCCTTTTCGAGTTTGGATATCAGCAAATCAACCCGTTCGAGCACCGCCTCTTCTCCCTCGCTTAATCCCTCCGATGCCTCGCGGGCCAGCTCGAAAAGGAAATCGGCATTTTTTACCCGCGACCTTTCGGCCAAAAGATGTTCCTCCTCCGCCGTATCTTCAATTTTTGCATCGGTAATTTCCTTTAATTGAAATTTGAGGAAATCGAGACGTCTGTCGCGGTCGGCGGAAACCTGTTTTAACTCGGCAACTTCGTTTGACAGGACGCTATAGGACGTATAGGACCTATGGTACAACTCCAGGAGCGGGACGATTTTCGGGTCGCCATCGAGGAGGGCCCGATGGTTTTCCTCGTGCAAAAGAATCTGCTGGTCGTGCTGGCCGGAAAGGTCAATCAGATAAGGGCCGAATGTTTCCAACTGTGAAAGGGGCGCGCTCCGGCCGTTGATATAGATTTTATTTCTTCCTCCTCCTGCAATGTGGCGGCGGATAACCAGTTGATCTCCGGATGCCGGCCCTGCCGGGTCATCAAGACCCGCATCGGACAACAGAGTCCTCATGGGATTCCGTTCGTCGATCTCGAAAATCCCTTCCACAATCGCCTCGGATTCGAAGGCGCGAATCAGGCCCGGCGCCGCTTTCCCACCGACAAGGAGTCCCAGCGCCTCGACAAGGATCGACTTCCCCGCCCCTGTTTCGCCGGAAATAACGGAAAAACCGGGTCCGAACTCCATCCGGACCTCGTCGATCAAGGCGAAATTTTTGACAAAGAGTTCGGTGAGCATAATATCGGGGGCTTTGCCGCTGGCGCCCCCGCACCCCCCGTTCGCTCGGACGGATTAAATCCGATCCTCGCTCACAAGAGGGAGATCATGTAACACCCGAATTGGGGGGGAATCAACCGGAAAGAAAAATCCGATGATGACCACCTCTTTTGACACAGGCGTCCCGTTCCCGTGTCACAGGCCACGCCTCAACGTTTTTCAATCGAACTTTTCCTGATCCTCGACCTCGTCGCGCCCCTCGGAGATGTAGTCGCGGATTTCGATTTTCGGCGAATAATACCAGTCGAACATGTCCCGGCGGAGCTTGGCCATCCAGGCCTTCCCTTCCGCCTTTCTTTTAAGATTGTAAAACACCACCCCTTCGGCAAAGACCTGTTCCTTTAACCCCAGCTTTGAGGCCCGTTTGGTGAAATACCGCGAAAAAAGATAATCCTTGAACCAGGAACTCCAATTTTCGAAATTCCGCTCATGTTCGTGAAACGATTTGTAGCGCAGATCGCCGATCGCCTTTTCGAAGGGATACCATTCGTGCAGATCAAGCTTGTAAGGGTTCCCCTGAAGTTTTGGGCCGATAACCTCGCCCGTCTGTTCGCCGTCTTCTTTCACATATCCCTTGCCGATCGACCGGAAAACCCCCTCGATGATAAAGGTCTTTCCGTGCATGATCTGCAAAGGGTCAATCGCGTTTTTCCGGTTTTGAAGCGCCGCAAGGCGCCCCTTTTCCATTAAAATTTTCACGTTTGTCCCGTTCAACTTTTCCACGGCAATGGTGTCGGGATCTTCAAACACCCATTCATAACCCGGGTTGATCCGTTTGGTGACAAGATACGCCTCGGGGAGCCTCAATCCCAGTTTCGATCCCTCTTTTTTCCACTGCTCCGGATTTACCCTGAAGGTCTGCCGGATAAAAGGGGAGTGGATTTTTGGGAAATCGGTCAAAAGAATGGAGGGAGCAGGCGTCATGGAACCTTCTTGCCGTTTTTGATGATCTCTTCTGAGGTTTCGGTGGTCTCGCGGGGGGTTATTTCCTGAATTTCGACGATATGGAATTCGACGCGGCGGTTTTTGGCCAGCCCCTCCGGCGTGACGTTGTCGGCGATCGGCTGGCGCTCCCCCCACCCCTCGGCCGAAAGGCGGGTCGGTTCGACGCCGTACTCGATTAATTGTTGCATGACGGCGTTGGCGCGGTTCTGCGAGAGGGTCATGTTATAGGAATCCGACGCGCGGGCGTCGGTGTGCCCCTTGATGACCACATGGCGAATATGTTGCTGGCTGATCATCAGATCGGCCACCGCCTTGACCACCGGGAGCGATTCTTCCAGAATAATCCACTTGGCCGTCTCGAAATGGATCGGCTCCAAGATGACAATCTGCCCCCCTTCCAGACGGACATAACTTTTGTACGAAACCCGCTTTTCAATCGTTTCGGTCTCGGTGCGGACCGGTTTGGGCTTGGGCACAATCGGCGGAGCCGTGTAACCGAGCATTCCGAAAACGCGGAAGTCGGGGGCGCCGTAGCCGTTGGTGATGCCAAACGACGTTCCGACAGTGGCAAAAACCCGGCTCTCCATAAAACCTTTTCTAAAACCGAACAGCCATTCGAGCGGGGCACGGTTGGAGCGGGAGCCGAAGCCGTTTAACGAAACCGATCCGTTCAATTCGGTGACGCCGTGAAAATCCCACGGCTCCCAGATAGGGCGGGTGTAGCCGACGCCGTAGAGAAGTTCCTGCCCCACCGCCAGATTCAGAAGTTCCTCCCGTTCCCTCAAGCGAATCCCCAGATTCGCCACAAACTTGTTTTTCTTGATATCGAGATCGGCAATGGCGCGAAAACCGCCGGTGACATTGTCATCTCCGGTGAACTTCGCATCGCTTCCGGAAGGAAAAGTAATGAAGGGGGCGACCGCCACCCCCATGCTTCCCGATTCCCCCTCTTTGTCCCAGAGGTGAAACTTGGAGGCGATGCTGATGTCGCCAAAGGCGGCCCCCGATTGACCGGCGCTGGTTCCGATCGGCTCGACCTTCAGATTGGGAAAGAAAGGGATGATGAGGCCGATCTCCACCCAGTCGGTGATCCCGTAGGCGCCGGTCAACGTTGTGTTGACATGATAATCGACAAGCGAATCGAGACGCCCGCCGCCGGCCACCGCTCCCAGCTCAACGGGATTATTGGAATAACTGAAGCCCATCCCGGCCGACCAAGCCCGTTTTTGCAGGTTGCGGCTGTCGAGGAGATTAATGAGTCCAAAACCGTCGAAATGGGGCCGGAACAGCTCGGCGTTAAGGGCGAATGTCTTCGTTGAAAGGCCGATCAGAATAATAAGAAGAACTGCCGAAATAACCGATCGACGAAAAAAAAAGCGGAAGAACAAGAGAGGAATCAGTCCGAGGACAAAGATCAAAAATGACCCGTGACCCGTGACTCGCGACCCGTGATTTTCACGAACAAGAGCACAAGACCCGAACCCGCTCCCCTGCACCTGCACCGCATCGGCGCTGTCCGATATGTCGATATCGGGATCGACGCCGTCGCCGGGGGTCATTGGATCGGTGCCGTTATCCACCTCGTCACCGTCGGAGACGCCGTCGTCGTCGCTGTCGGGATCGAACGGGTCGGTGCCGATGTCGATTTCGTCCTCGTCGTCGAGACCGTCGTTGTCGTTGTCGGGATCGCTGTTGTTCGGGATTTCGTCCCCGTCGTCGTCAAAAAAATCGGCGATGGCCACCGAGACGCGGATGTCCTCGTCGCCGATGACGGTGTCGCCAAGGCTCCCCGCCTTGAAGACAAGGGCGATCTTTTCGTCGTCCACGGCCGGATCGAGCGTGGAAAAACCGGGAAGGGACGAAAAACCGGCAACGGTGAATTCCAGATGAGGCTCATCCACCGAGGGACTGGCGAACATCTCGCTGTCGCCGGTCCCCGTGATGGTCGAACCATAATAGTCGGACAAAAAGGAGAAATCGATCCCCAAATCGGGGAGGGCGACCTCCCGCACCCGATACCCGCCGGGGGCAGAGAGTTCGGCGCTTACCCCCGCCACCGCCTCCGGGGTCGTATCGAGGTCGTTATCGAAGTCGAGGATCAGCGCAAAATATTCCTCCTCGGCAAGATCGGCATGATCGGTTCCCCCCTCCCCGGCGAGCGCAGAGCCTGTTCCGCCGGGATCGCCGTTGCCATCGGTGTCGCCGAAGATGAGGGGGTCGCCGTCGGCGTCGTCAAATGTCATGATGCCGACAAAAAGGGTGTCCAAGGCCCCGTCGTAGAGGAGACAGATCGCCTGGACGTCAAATCCGCTGATGGTCCCCGGGGGAAAGGCATCGCTCAAGGCGATGTTTTGGCCGTTGGGGTCATCCGTGCAGGCCGAGGCGGGAAAATCGTCTTCGGCACTGCCGGTGAAATCGACCGCCCGCGCCGGTCCGAGCGGCAAGATAACAAGGATCAACAAAAAGGCAAACAAAGAGAGTCCTTTTGGCGAAGCAATTTTCGTTCCCGCCGGTCCCATTGGCCTTCGAGACAACTCTACTCGAAGCGGCTTACGAAAATTGCGGTGGCAGCGCCACTGGCGTCTAAGACAAAGGGGCCCTCTTTGTTTGCAAAACAATGACCGCAAGGTGTTTGAATGGTCGAAGAAAATCACTTGAACGGTTATTCTGCGTATTATTTCCTGCCGGCGGTGTCAACTTTATTTGCGCGAAATTTGACTCCCCCCGGTTTTTCATGCTATTCGACCCCATCCGTTGAAGCCAAAATGATGCCGGCAACCGACCATATTCCCGCCAACTATCCCCCTCCCGTACAAAATGGGGAATTTATCGTCCCCTCGCTTCGCCCCGCCGAACAACAGATCGCCGTGGGGGTTCTGTTTGTGGGGGCCGGGCCCGCCAGCCTGGCGGGGGCCATCCGGCTGGCTCAACTTTTGGAAACCGTCCCGGAGGTCAAGGCCAAACTGGGCGACTTTCCGATTGCGGTCATCGAGAAAGGAAAATATCCGGGCGCCCATCTCCTCTCCGGGGCCGTCGTCAACCCGCGGCCGTTTAAGAGGCTCTTTCCGGATCTCCCCCTGGAAAAACTCCCTTTTGCCCAGGCCGTGCCGGGCGAGGCGGTTTATTTTCTGACCAAAAAACGGGCCTTCAAAGCGCCGATTGTCCCTCCCACCATGCGCAATCACGGCAACTATGTCGCCTCGCTCTCGCAAATGGGAAAATGGCTCGGCGAACAGGCCGAAAGGCTGGGGGTCACGATCTTGAATGAGACGGCAGGGGTCAAGGTGTTGATCCGGGATCAGGCAGTCCGCGGCGTTCGGACGGGGGACAAGGGGCTCGATCGCCATGGACAGCCGCTTTCCAATTTTGAGCCGGGGGCCGATGTGACGGCGCAATGGACGGTCTTCGGCGAAGGAGGGACCGGGCATTTAACCCAGGCAACTCTTGAGCATTTTAACATCCAACGACCGAATCCACAGATTTACGCCTTGGGGGTCAAGGAAATCTGGGAGGTGCCGCAACCGTTAAAACAGGTTGTGCACACCATGGGGTGGCCTCTCCGCGGGGCCAAGCGGTTTCGCGAATTTGGAGGGAGTTTTGCTTATCCGCTCGGTCCGCCAGACCGGCTCGGGCCAAATAAAATTTCGCTGGGACTTGTGGTCGGCCTCGACTACGCCGACGCCTCGCTTGGAGGGGGGGTTCTATTCACTCCCCGAAACCCTCCATGTCCCGGGCGGCTGTTTTATCGGCGACGCCGCCGGATTTGTGAATGTCCCGGCGCTGAAAGGGATTCATTACGCGATGGAGTCGGGCATTTTGGCCGCGGAGGCTATTTTCGGCACGTTGACGGGCAAAGAGGGAAAATCGTTGGCCCATTACGATCGGGCAATAAAAGAAAGCATCATCTGGAAGGATCTTTACAAGGTCCGCAACATGCGCCAGGCCTTTCACTACGGATTTTTTGCCGGATCCATTCTCGCCGGGCTCATGACGGCAACGGGGGGGCGCTTTCCCGGCGGCCGGTTCGCGCAAAAAAGCGATGGGGCTCAACCGCTCTTTGACGGCCGGCTGAGCCGGTTCAACCGGAGGAGTTATCAGAAAGCCGACCGCAGTCTCACCTTCGACAAACTGGACAGCGTGTACGGCTCGGGCAACCGGAGCAGGGACAACCAGCCGAACCATCTCCGAATCCGGCAGAAGGTGCCGGAGGTAATCGGCGAGGCCTGGATCCGGATGTGTCCCGCGGGGGTCTACGAATGGGGACCGGTTGAACCGGTCGAACCGGCTCAGCCGGTTCAACCGACGGAAACGGATCAACCGGGTCAACGACAAATCCAGATCAGCCCCACCAACTGTATCCAGTGCGGCGCCATCACCGCCAAGGGAGGGCGCCTCACGCCGCCCGAAGGGGGAAGCGGTCCGGAGTACACCCAGATGTAGGATCATCACTCATGACTTCATCTTCAAAACGCCTGATGGCCCTTTTCCTGGTGATTTTCCTGGCGGGTGTCTCTTCCGCCTGGGCCAAAAAGAAAAAAGAGCTTAAAGGGCCGGCACAGACTTCCGCGGTGGAGGCGCGGCTCGAACATTTAAGCACCGACGAAAAGAGACAGTTTGACGCCCTCTCGGACGATCAAAAAAAGGCCGTCCGGCAGGGAAAGGTGGAGGAAGGCTTCAACGAATGGATGGTCAAGCTGGCGTTGGGGGACCCCTATTCCGCCACCGAACACCATCCGGTCTTTGTCGACTACGAGCAGGTCTGGATCTACACCAGGCCGGATATCCAGCAGAATGTGACCGAAGAGCAATTCATGGATCCCCAGACCAACTGGCCCTCCATCCTCCGCAAGATGTACAAAAAAATCTGCACCGTCGGCGATTTTTTTGTCCTTTTTGACCGGGGCGTGGTCCAGAAGATCGTCCCCGACTATGAACATAAACGACACGGCAGTTGCACCGTGGAGACCTCGGAGGCCATTCTGCCGATTGTGAATGGAAAGCCGGTTGAACCGGTTCAACCGGTTGAACCAAAATGAAGACAGGGGCCGGTTACCGGTTACCGGTTACTCATGTTAAAAATTGGCGCCCCCCCTTACATTAACACTCTCCCTCTCGTTCGCTATCTGGCGCAGACAGTGGTCTTTGGCGCCCCCAGGGAACTTGAGGAAAAAATGGGTGCAGGAGAATTGGATGTCGCCCTCCTTCCCATTTTCAGTTTTTTTAAAAATCCCTCGTGGCAGGTAGCGTATGAGGCGGGGGTGATTCAATCGTGCGGCCCCGTGGAAAGCGTGGCCTTGTTCTACCGCAAGAACTTAGACCATCCATCAAAAATTAAATCAATAAAATACTCTGAAGAATCAGTAACATCAGTATCTTTATTTAAAGTTATTTATTCGGTCTTCTGGAAACACGATCTTTCGATTCTCGAAGCCCGAAACCCGCAACCCGACGCCCAATTACACATCGGCGACAAAGCCATTTTTTTCAACGAACCGGGGTACAAACGTCTCGACTTGGGGGAGGAGTGGACCAAACAAACCGGCCTCCCTTTCATCTATGCGGCATGGGTATCCCGAAAACCTCTCTCCCAAGAGATGCTGGGTGCCCTGATAGCCGCTAAAAAAGAGGGGTTGGCCCGTCGGGAGGAGATTGTCCGGGGGCTTCACGATCTCCCCCTTGACCGAATGAGATTCTATCTGACAAAAAGCATTCAATACGACTTCACCCTCAAGAGCCTCGAGGGGATTGAAAAATTTAAGGATCTCTGTTTTGAAATGGGGTTGTTGAAGGGAAAAAGGAAATTACCGGGTTTGGCATGAACACCAGCCGCATCACCCTTAAGGAAGCGCTTGATCTTGCGCACAACGCCGATTTTCTCACCCTGGGCCGCCGCGCGCGTGAAATTGCCGTGAAGAAAAACGGAAAACGGGCCGCCTATCTCATCGACCGGAACATCAACTATACAAATGTCTGCACGGCGAGGTGCAACTTTTGCGCCTTTTATCGTCCCACGACCCACCACAAAGAATCGTACAATCTGACTTATGCCGAAATCGATCAAAAAATCGAAGAAGCGGTCAAGATGGGAAGCC